>DATERQ010000090.1:0-3847 GCA_035271345.1 bacterium
GTACTCTCTCGGCCTCTTCAACGGGCACGGGACCGTAGGTGAAGAGATAGCGCATGAGACTCTTCTTCAGCTCCCGCGTGGCCTGGATGACCCGCTCCGTGGCTTCTTTTGCCCGCTGCACCGTGCGTAGCACGTGGGCGATGGCGCGCTGCTCAGGGAGGGGGGGAAGTGGAATATGAAAATCAGACAGGTCCTTATAAGCAAGGCTTCTTCTTACGCTACCTCTGGACATGGCAACCCGATCAATTTCACTGCGGAGACTACTGCTCTTGAACAACATTAGCAGAAAATCTGGATCAAGCCGGTCGCTGGAACGAACGCGGAAAACCGTATATGCGGGGCTAACTAAACCGGGATTATCACCCCTAAATAAAGCAAGCGATCCGACGTTAACACGGTATGGGTTATAAGCAAAGTCTCCTTTCTCAACAATTTTATAATTGGTAAGGTTTCGGCTGTACACCTGTTTTTCAAAGAATTCGTCGGATAGAATGAAACCATACACATTCGATATGGTATACACGGGCAAAGACTGTTCATTCCGGTTCTTTTGCTTTTGTTCGATAAGTTCATCCCGTAATCTAACCACCTGCCAATCCTCCGGCAATGGCCCCAATTCAGTAATCTTAAACCCCTCAGGTAGATCTATATTTTTACACTCCTGTTTCTTCATTTCATCCATTGATAACTCCTCCCAACCCCAATGCCTTCAAGACTTCCTCCAGCTCCCGATCGGCAGCCGCCCGTTCCTCTTCAGCTTCCTGCAACTGCACCAGGGCCTCCTCCAAAGGTAATACCTCTTCCTTACCATTCTGGGCCACGTAGCGACTTGGAGAGAGGTTATAATCGTTACGTGCAGCCTCCTCATTGGTAATTATAGCCGAAAAGCCTTCTTCCGCTGTCCAATTCTGGTAGATAGAAGCTATATGCTCCACATGCTCTTCCGCCAGGTAGTTTTTTGGACGACCTTTGTTAAAGAGCTTTGAAGCATTTATAAGCAGGATCTCCCCCGGATGTCGTTTGGCTTTATTGATCACCAGAATAATGCCGGGGGCCGGCGTATTATAGAAGAGGTTTTCGGGTAACAGTATTACGCACTCCACCTGATCGTGCTCGACAAAAGCCTTACGGATGTCGCGCTCACGGTTCGACCCTTGGTTACCGCTTCCCCGCGATACCGCACCGGTGTCCAGTACCACTGCCATCCTGCCACGCTCGGTTAAGGAAGCGTACATGTGCTGGATCCAACCCCAGTCAGCACTTGAGCTGGGAGGAATTCCAAACATGAAACGGCTGTAGGGATCGTGTTCGTAAACTTCAGTAGAGAACTTCTGATTCCACATTGGATTTGCAGTAACCAGATTGAACTGCATCAGGCTGCCGTCGTTATGGGTGAAAGCAGGTATTCGCATAGTATCCCCAACCGCGATCTCAGCCTCCATCTCATGAATAAAGGCATTCATCCGGGCCATTGCAAAGGTTGTCGGATTTATTTCCTGTCCATATAACTTTAAAGGTGCCACATGTGTAGGCAAACGCCGATGACCATTTTGTATTTCGCCATGAGTTTCCAACAGCCGCAGATGACACTTTATAAGCAATCCTCCCGAACCGCAGCAGGGATCATAAACCGTCATACCCGGTTCTGGCTCCAGTATACGTGCCATGAGTACGGCCACCTCACGAGGTGTATAGAACTCCCCGGCGCTCTGCCCCTGACCTTCTGCGAACTTCCGGAGGAGATACTCATAGGCACGGCCCAAAATATCGGGTTCTACGTCATTCAACCCCAGACGGTATTTGCTGAGAACCTGTATTAATTCTGCCAGTGGAGGATCATCAATTATACGCTGCCCCGCTGCAGTAGCATTGAAGTCTACTACATCTATTACTCCATGTAGTTTCGGGTTCTCCCTAGCAACGGCACGCATTGCATCGGTAAGATATTCACCAAGGCCGGTGGTTTTCTTTCTGATTTCGTTCCAACGCGCTTCCGGCGGAAGATAAAACCTTACTATGGACTGTCCGCGCTGATGTGCTTCCTCCACAAGTTTTGTGGCTAATTCAACGCTTCCAAACTCACCAGCCAGATAATTTATTTCGTCCTCAAACACATCAGAGAGACGTTTTAGAAAGATAAGCGGCAAAATGTAATCCTTGAATTTTGGTGCATCCACCGGGCCGCGAATCTTACAGGCAGCTTCCCATAACCAGTTTTCTAGAGTAGTCAGGTCTAATTGTTGTCCAAGCATTATATCTTCCTCTCTTTCGTAGCTATTTTAACAGCCATAGCCAGAGCGTGAAACATGTCATAGGCGCTACATTTACATTACACTGACAGACAATTAATTTCCTCCTATTCAGAACAGAATTCGGAGGAAACTAAAAGCATCACAAGACTTTGGTTTGATTGCGTACTTTAGAGAGCCACTTTGTACGGAATATAGAATACAAGAAGAGCAGCAACTTGTGCAATCCCTTGTTTAACCGGGATTTCGCAGGGTTACCCTTGAAAAATGGCGACAGATAAAGGAAAAGTGCCTTCCCATGGGGAATTCTTAACGGGGACAGCATCCCAAGAACACCCCGAAGGAGCCACCTTTCTGGTGAGTATATATTCGACACAGGCAACCACGAATTCCTGCCGGATTTCCTATAAATTTGATAAAGATGGCCTAACCTCTTTTGGCGGAGCAGCCCTACTTATTGATTGTTTTCGCGAACACCTTAATGTTAGACAGCTACTGGACTCCCTGCCCATTGAAAAGGCCCCCTGGGCAACCTATACACTGGGAGACGACTTGGAGACACGGCTTGTTGCGTATGCTCTTGGCATTGAACGCATAGAACACATGGATGTCATCGAGCATGACCCGTTACTGCGCATTAAGCTCGATCTTGATAAGTTGCCCCATAAGACTTCCCTTTACCGGGCATTAGACCGGTTTTCCAGTCCGGAACATGTTGATGCTTTGTCACTGGTGTACGATATAAGGGCGAAGGAGCTGGAGGGCAAGGAACTGCCAAAGTGGCTTGAGAGCGACCCTTACGCATATGACCCGGCGGCTTTCCTTGAGGCAATGCTGGGGATACCAAAGGAGGTTTCAAAGCCCATCCTGGACATTACCCATTCTGGTTAAAACGGCATTTGCACTAAACCCGTTTTAGGAGGCGCAATAATGTACGAATGGAAAAAGCACCTACTCCACCTGGAGTAGGTGCTTCCATTAAAGGAGGCGGACAAGAAAATGAATTGGAAAGAACCTTGCCCATATTATACTACCAAATTGTACTTTGTACTGGCCGAAAACGTTTTGAAGAAAATGATGAAAATCTATGGCTATCTCCGGGTTAGCACCATTGACCAGGACACGGAAAAGAATAAGGCGGCCATCTTATCCTTTGCCAATTCAAAGGGATTCTTGGGGCGGGTTGAATTCGTAGAGGAAAAAGTCAGCGGCTTAAAATCCTGGAAAAAAAGAAAGTTGAAAGATTTGGTAGAATCAATGTCAGAGGGTGACATCCTTATTGTCCCTGAATTGTCCAGGCTAGGACGTTCCCTAGTTGAGGTTTTAGAAGTCTTAAACGAATTAAAGGATAAAGGAGTTAAAGTTTTTTCTGTCAAAGAAAACTTCCAGCTAAACGGGGACGATATACAATCAAAAGTTATGCGAACAATGTTAGGGCTATTTGCTGAAATAGAAAGGGATTTAATATCTGCAAGGACAAAGGAAGGACTGGCCGCAGCTAAAGCATCTGGAAAACGGCTAGGCAGGCCCAAAGGCCCTGGCAAGTCAAAGCTGGATAAGTTCAAGCCGGAAATCGTTGCATTGCTAAAGAACGGCTC
>DATERQ010000091.1:0-15246 GCA_035271345.1 bacterium
ATTGACGATATATATACTACCGGGGCTACGGCTGAGGCAGCTTCCCAAGCCCTACTGGATGCGGGTGCAAAAGGGGTCTATGTGGCTACAGTAGCTATGGCGTCAAGCCATCCCCGAGGACGTGCCAGCCGGGGTTTATAATAAATAGGGGGTAGAGGAGCATGGAAATTAGGAATTGCCCACAATGCGGACAGCTTTATACCTACAGCGGACATCGGTTATGCCCCAGTTGTTATCAAAAAGAAGCGGAAGTATTCGAACTGGTGGAACAATACTTACACGACCATCCCGGTGCAAACCTGGAAGCGGTTGCTCAAGGAACGGGAATTGCAAAGGAAGTTATACTGGACTTTATCCGGCGGGGCCGGTTGGTGACTTTAAGCACGGAAGGTCTGCTGCGATGCGAAATTTGTGGGCGTGGTATTGATCATGGTCGCATTTGTGACGATTGTGCTGTAAAATTAAGAGGAGGAAAACTTAGCCCAGCAGGGCCAGGCATAAAAGATCGTTCCAAAGGCGTCTTAGTGCGCAGTGATAACAAGATGCATATTGCTGATCTGCTGGAAAAAAGAGGCCGTCTCCGCCGCTAATAATACAGCAGGTGTTTTTTCTGTATGTGATTAATGTTTTTGTTCAGTATGCCGATAAGTAATGACAAGGGTATGTGTTAAGCAGTGGTTAAACAGGTTAGGAGGCAATGGTATGAAGATCTCGCCTTCAGGGGTAGGCAATCTCTTTGGTGCCTATGCTAAACAAAAGAATGCAATGGATAAATGTGAGGTCGCCAAGCAAGCCCAGCTCACTGCTGCTGACCAAGTGGAACTGTCAGCACAAGCCCGGGATTTACGGCGGGCACAAGAGATTGTGGCTGCCAGCACGGCTGTACGGCATTGTAAGGTAGCAGAGCTGACAACAGCTCTAGAACAGGGTCGCTACTGCATTGATCCCACAGCAATTGCCGCTGCTATTTTACATCAGGCAGGGGAATTCCGCCGGGGGGCGCAACCATGACCCCGGAACTGGTTTCACTCCAGGCTCAACTATTGGAAGAGCAAGTCCGGCTGTACCGGACACTGAACAGCTTGGCAGAACGCAAAGAACGGGTTCTCATCCAGGCCGATGTCAAAGCTTTAGACCACATAATTAACAGTGAACAGACGCTCATTCTTAAAGTGGCGGAGGTGGAAAAACGCCGTTTTTCGGCCCAAAAGGAACTGGCGGCAACCTGGGATTTACCCCTGGAAAAGGTGACCTTAGAGACCATTTCCCTCCGTGCTGGCGAAGAAATAATGGCCCGCTGCCAGAGGGCCGGGGAAGAATTGACTGAGATTCTGGCTGAATTAAAGGAGCGCAACCAGCGCTGCCAGACAATTATAAAAGGAGCCTTGGATGTAATTGAACGTACCCTAGGAGAAACCGGTCCCAGGCCTAAACTAATGGATCGGCTGGTGTAAGGGGGATACAGCAATATGAGCACTTTTTTTGGAATCGAGATCGGCCGGCGCGGAATCAATGCCCACCAACGAGCCCTGGAAACTACCGGCCATAACGTGGCCAATGCCAGCACCCCGGGTTATTCCCGCCAGCAGGTTGTTCTGGCAACCACACCGCCTTATTCCTATCCGGGGATGGGGGCCGGACAACGCGGCACCGGTGTTCAGGCCCAAAGCGTGCGCCGGATCCGGGAGAGCTTTCTCGATTACCAATATCGCAATGAAGTTAAGGCTTTGGGCCGCTGGCAGCTGCGCCAGGATACCTTGGAAAAACTGGAGGCGATCTTAAATGAGCCCAGCGATCAAGGCCTAAGCACCTTGATCGATCGTTTTTTCGATGCCTGGCAAAACCTGGCCCGTTATCCCGATACCGAAGGAGCCCGGTCGGCCCTGCGGCAAGAAGCTTTGGCCTTAACCGATGCCTTCAACCATTTGGCCGATCAAATCAAGGATCTCAAAGCTGATCTTAACAGCTCCATCGCAGTTAGAGTCAATGAAATCAACTCTTTGGCCCACCAGATTCGGGATCTAAACAGCCAGATTGTTAAAGCTGAGGCTGGCGGTATGGCCGCCAATGATCTCCGTGACCGGCGCGATTTATTGTTGGACCAATTAGCCGAAGTGGTGCCTATTCAAGTGGAGGAAGACCGCTTCGGCGCTGTGAGCATTGTAGTCCGCGATCATACGCTGCTCACAGGCCAAAAGATAAACGATTTAAGTGCCGACGCAGCTTCAGGGAAGGTTGAGTGGCCCGACGGAGCCGGCTACCGACCAGGGAGCCAACCTTATGGAGCCCTGGAGGGTTTGCTGGAGGCGGTGCGAATTGAAGAAGATGGTGAAGATAAAAACCCCGGCCTGGTTCAAATTTACGAACAGAGACTGAATAATTTGGCCAAAAATATTGCCGACGCAGTTAACAAATTACATTCAGAAGGCGTAGGGCTCGACGGCGCTACTGGGCTCGATTTTTTTGTTGTGCTCGGCTCAACCTCCGAAAATAATGAGAATGATGGGATAACGGCTGGAACCATCAGTATCAACAGCGAACTGCTGGGTCCTGAGAATCTAGATAAAATCGCCGCTGCTAGCCAAGCCTATGAAGGGGAAAACGAAAAAGGCGAACCTATTCCTATTTACGGGGAAGGCAAACCTCCGCCGGCTGGAGACGGTTCCAAGGCTCTTGCCATCGCTCAACTGCGGCACGCTCTTACCATGGGCGATAGGGTCACCTTCAATGACTATTACAATTCCCTGGTGGCAGAACTGGGGGTTCAGGGGCAAGAAGCCCAGCGGATGGTGGACAACCAAATTGTCCTGACCGGGGAGATCGACAACCGGCGTCTATCGGTATCCGGTGTCAATTTAGATGAAGAGATAACGGATATGATCCGCCTCCAGCAAGCCTACAATGCTTCGGCTCGGATAATAACGACGGTGGATGAGATGCTGGAAGTACTTATTAACCGTACCGGCTTGGTAGGGAGGTAAAGCGAAGTGCGAGTTACCCAAGGGATGATCACAAACACTTTTAACCGCGATCTCAATTATAATCTTCGTCGGCTGGCGCGTTATCAACATCAGTTAGCCATGGAAAAACGGATCAGCCGCCCTTCAGATGATCCGGTAGCCATTGTCCATTCCTTGCGCCTGCGCACTGACTTGGCTGATATTGCTACTTATACAGAGAACGCCGACCATGCTTTATCATGGCTGGGCAGTACCGAAGATGCCCTCCTTCATGCCGGCGATATTTTACATCGTGCCGGCGAGCTGGCCATAACCGGCGCTAATAGCTCCAACCCTAAAGACGCCCTCAATGCCATCGCTGATGAAGTGGATGAACTGCTGGAAAGCTTGATCCAAATTGCCAACTCAGCCCAAGCCGGGCAGTATTTGTTTGCCGGTACCAAAACCAGGGTGCCCTTCGCCGACGAGTCTGAGGAATATTATTTGCCATTCGAATTAATAGTTGACGATGACGATGGAAAGTATGTACGTTATAACGGTAATGATGAAGACCGGGAGACAGAAATTGGGGATCGAATAAATTTCGCCTATAATGTTACCGGCAGCGCAGCCTTTGATATGCAAAAAACTGGTGATGACGAAGAGGACGTATGGGCCTCGAAAGTGTTTGATTCCCTGATCCACCTGTCGCAAAACTTGCGCGCTGGTGATACTGACGCCATCTCCACCACCAGCATCAAAGAACTGGATGAAGCCTTGGATTACCTGGTGGCCCAAAGGACGGAAGTAGGGGCCAAGGTAAACCGGTTGGAGATGACGAAATCTCGCCTCGGCTCGGCAAAAATAAACTTCACCAACTTGCTGTCTAAAACCGAGGATTTAGACATTGCCGAAACCATCATTCACTTGAAAGCTCAGGAGAATGTTTATCGGGCTGCTTTAGCCACCGGTGCTCGGATAATGCAGCCCAGCCTAGTGGATTTTTTGCGCTAGGGTTTAGGCAGGATGGTATCTCATTTTGATAGGGAGATTTAATTATGCTACAAACCAGGCTTAATATCCGAACCCAGCCCGCTCTCATCGGTTTGGAAACGAAACTAGCTCAAGCGCCGGTGCGCACCGAGCTGGCTTCTTTTTCTCTGGAGCAAGTGGCGGCGATATTAGAACTGGAAACTACAGCGCCCCAACTGATAGTAGACTCTACTGCCGGCCGGGCTGAACTCGCTATCGCTCAACCGCTGGAGCTGACCCGCCGGCTGCGGGATCAGGGCTGCCGGGAAGCAGATTTTGGCACCGGCCGCATCGCCGAGGAAGGGGACCGCCTGGCTAGCTTTTGGGAACCTGTTAATGCTGTGGAAGAGATGGCAGCGGAGGAGGTGCCAGTACCGCCCTTGTTGCTCTTTAGGGCTCCGGCTCAGCCGGTGTCAATAGACTTTAAACCCGGGACAGTGCAGATAAATTACCGGCCTGGGTCAGCAGCGGTTAAACTGGGCGCCAAACCAGAACCGCAACCTTACCGTCCTGGCTCAGTGCGCATTTATTTGCGGCAACAGGCCGCGATTGAAATAACTTGGTCCAGGCTGGATGTTTTAGCCTGAACTAGAATATAATGAATAAAGAAATAGGGGTCGAGCCGATGAAATATGCTACCGCTCATTTTGGCGAAGTTGAAGTGGAGCCGAATAGAATAATAAAGTTCCCACGCGGGCTGCCCGGTTTTAATGAACTGAAAGAGTTTTTTTTGCTTCCGGTGCCAGAAAATGACTACTTTGCTTGGTTGCAGTCGGCCAGTATTGCCGAAGTGGCTTTCTTGCTCACCAACCCTTTTTTATTCTATCCTGATTACAAAGTGCGCTTGCCCCTAGCCGAGCGTCAATTGCTACAGGTAAAGAAAGCGGAAGAAATCACAGTCCATGTTATTGTACGCCTGCCTTCAACTGGGCAAGAAGGCCAAATAACGGCAAACTTTTTGGCCCCGGTGGTGATAAACAGTGGCACGCAACGCGGCTGCCAATTGCTGCTGGAGGATTCCGGCTATCTGGTTCGAGAGCCGCTGTTTAAGGTCAGCGCTGGTGTTGACCGAGAAAAGGGGGGCCGATAATGCTTGTTTTAAGCCGGCGCCCTGGTGAAAGTATCATCATTGGCGACAACGTCGAAGTAAAGGTACTGGCTTGGAAAGATGGCCAAGTGTCGCTGGGTATCACTGCTCCGATTGGGCTATCTGTTCACCGCCGCGAAGTTTATGAAACAGTGTTAGCAGAAAACCTTGCGGCCGTTAGGCAAGGTCGGGTGGATTTATCTTCCTTACCAAAACCCCGTTAGTCTAAAGATCTTGACAAAGTGATGCTGAGGAGGCGCTCGTGTGCGGGCTCAGTGGATTTGGGTCCTACTTTTTGTTTTAACAGCTATCTTTTTGGTTTTGTATTTGTTCAGCGCCCATCAACCGGCACAGATTATTACCGAGGCGCTTACATATTTTACCCGGGAACAAATCATGCTGGGGCGCGAGTATGCCCGGCAGCAACAGTTAGCCTTTGTCCTGGGCTTTGTTGCTCGCCTATTCGCCCTAATCATATTTGCCTTTGGGCCGGGGGCCGTGGCATTGGAGCAGCACGTAGAACGTATGGTACCAAGACACAGTACCAGGGCTGCATTGTTTTTCTTCTTTTTGCTTTGGCTGTTGTTGCAGATGGTTAATTTGCCATTCAGCTTCTACCGTAGTCATGTGCTGGACCATCGATGGGGTTTTTCTACTCAATCGTTTTTTGGCTGGTGGTTGGACTATGGCAAGGGTGCTGTTTTGGACCTAGCATTTTCCGCACTAACGGTAATACTTTTTTTTCATCTACTACAGCGATGGTCTAAAAACTGGTGGGTCCCAGCCAGTTTGTTTATGACTGCCTGGCTATTGATCCAGGTATTTTTTTGGCCTACCCTTATCGCTCCCCTTTACAACCGGTTCCAGCCTGTTGAAGATCCTGAAGTGATTGCCATGGTAAGGGATTTGGCGAGTCGCGCGGAAATTCCCATTACCGAAATATTGGTGATGGATGCCAGCCGTCGCACCACCAAAGCTAATGCCTACTTTGCCGGGTTGGGCACTAGTAAAAGAATTGTACTTTATGATACTTTACTTCATAATTTCCGTTTGGCTCAAATTAAAGCCGTGGTGGCACATGAGATGGCCCATTGGAAATTAGGGCATATCCGTACCGGGGTTCTACTGGGTAGCTTGGCAACCAGTGTCCAGTTATATGTATTGTCTTTACTTCTTGGGTCGTCAGGGGTTAGGTATGGTTTGGTCCCATACCCGCTACGTACCTGGGCGGTGGCTCTTTTGGCAATGATGTTGATCTCATTCGTTGCCAGTCCAGCCCAAACAGCAGTGTCGCGTCAAATGGAACAGGCAGCCGATGCAATGGCGGTGAGATTGACAGAAGACCCTGAGGGAGCAGTGGCTCTTCAACAAGATTTGGCCAAAACAAACCGTTCCGACATCACACCCCCAGCCTTCATTGAATGGTTTGCCCATACTCATCCCAGCCCTTGGCGGCGAATCAAGTTAATAGAAACAAGAATGGCAAAATAACCATGGGGTTGGGCTTTGGCACAATGTGCTTAAAGTAACTTATAAAATTATTCCTAGGAAAAAGGGAAATTCTGTCTCGCTGTTGAATGTAGAACTTATAAGTTGGTCTTTACAAAAGCGAGGAGGGCACCATAGAATGTTAGAATTTGAAATCAATAGCGATCGCTTTGCCGACATAAAAGTCATAGGTATTGGCGGCGGTGGCAATAATGCCGTCAACCGCATGATCACCTCGGGACTAAAAGGGGTGGAATTTATTGCTGTCAATACTGATGCCCAACAGCTTCTTTTATCCCAGTCCAACCGTAAAATTCAAATTGGTGAAAAAGTCACCCGAGGCCTGGGGGCTGGAGCTGATCCCGCCATCGGCAAAAAAGCGGCTGATGAAAGCCGGGAATTGCTACAGGAATCCCTACAGGGAGCCGACATGGTGTTTGTCACGGCCGGTATGGGAGGAGGAACCGGTACCGGGGCTAGCCCCACAGTGGCGGAAGTGGCCAAAGAAGCCGGTGCTTTGACAGTAGGTGTTGTAACAAGGCCATTCTCCTTCGAAGGACGACAACGGCAAAACCAAGCGGAAGCCGGGATTGCGGAATTGCGTGATAAGGTGGATACCTTAATCATTATTCCCAACGATAGATTGCTCCAAGTGGTGGAGAAGCGCACTTCTATCCTAGATGCCTTCCGTATTGCTGACGACGTGTTGCGACAGGGAGTTCAAGGGATTTCCGATTTAATTGCGGTGCCCGGGTTAATAAACTTGGATTTCGCCGATGTAAAAACTATTATGGCTGATACGGGTTCAGCCCTGATGGGAATTGGCCAAGCAAACGGCGAAAGCCGAGCCGTGGAAGCGGCCCGCATGGCCACTTCTAGTCCCCTATTGGAGACATCCATTGATGGGGCTAAAGGAGTACTTCTCAATATTACCGGCGGTTCTGATTTAGGACTGTTTGAGGTTAATGAAGCAGCAGCCATTATTGCCGAGGCGGCTGATCCAGAGGCAAATATTATTTTTGGGGCGGTAATAGATGAGAGCATGGGTGATGAGGTTAAAGTGACGGTGATTGCTACGGGTTTCGCACCCCGTGGCGGTAAAGCAGACAAATCCGGCAATAAGCTTCTAAAGAACCTAGAGTTTCGGCCCTTTGCCAACGATGAGCTGGACATTCCTCCCTTTTTGCGCCGCGCCTAAACCCAAGCTTCAATAATAATCCCCTGTACAAGCTTTTGTACCGGGGATTGTTTTATTGGGCTGACTAGCCGGGTTATGACATTTTCCGGATGGTTTAGGTAGTATAATGTTGCTGTGCTATTTCATGGAAAACGGGCATATAGATGATAAGGTAAAGGTTTTGTTTTTCCCAGGAGGTGAGGACTTATGCGTTATGTCTATCTCGATGTTCTCACCGTTGTTAATGTTGTTATGAATTTCATTATTCTAGTATGCACTTCTTGGTTAGCACAGATTCCCGTGCGTATGGGGCGGCTAACAAGTGGAGCGTTGCTGGGAGCCGCTTATGCAGTCCATTTAATATTGTACCCCACTAGTCGATTCGGGGGTTGGGGGACCAAAATTGCGGTTTCTGTTTTGATACTGGTTGCGGCTTATTATCCCTTATCACCAATTCGCTTTTTCCGTGTTGCCGGGTATTTTTATCTAGTTTCGTTTACGCTTGGTGGAGCTGCTTTAGCGGTTTACTATTTAACCCAAGGCCAGATTTTAGCGACGCCGGGACCACGGGCGGGGATGTCCTGGTGGATATTGGCTATAGCCCTTGCTGTGGCTTCGGCTTTAACCCAGTTTACCTGGGCTTATTTTAAACGACGCCGCTGGCAACAAGAGCTTAAGACTACCTTGATCGTGGACTGGCGTCAGCGACAGGTCAAGATTCCGGGTATTTTGGACAGCGGCAATATGTTGGTAGACCCTTTTACAGGAGCACCGGTAGTGGTTGTGGAAGCCTTGGCTTTAAAAGGCATTATACCGGAAAAGATCATAAAACTGGTAACGGAAGAGATTAGAGGCCGGCTGGATTTGGAACATCTGGAGCAATTATTGATGGCAGAACCCAGCGCAGATCGTTTCCGAGTAATACCTTTTGATTCATTGGGTCATAAAAACGCATTGTTGCTTGGTTTTAGGCCCGATCGAGTACAACTAGAATACGGAGCCCAAATGGTACCGGTGCCCCACGCCGTAGTAGGCCTTTCCCCGGGAAAGCTATCACCAGAAGGAGGTTGGCGGGCTTTGGTAAGCCCGGAGGTATTACTGCCTTATCTGGATAAGGCTTAGGAAGGAGAGATAAAATGAAGCCAAGTTATGGGATAGTTATTCGTTTAGCCATAATACGCCTGTTAAAGCTAATTGGCTGGAGGCACTGTTCTATTTGGTATGTGGGCTCCAGTGAGGCTTTGCCTCCTCCCCTAAGTGGAACCGAAGAAGTGTACTTATTAAATCGACTACAAAATGGCGATAAGGCAGTGCGAACTCTATTAATTGAGCACAATTTACGTTTAGTTGTTTATATTGCTCGCAAATTTGAAAACACCGGCATCGGTATTGAAGATCTGGTCTCTATCGGTAGTATAGGACTTATAAAAGCAGTTAATACTTTTAACCCAGCCAAAAAGATTAAATTAGCCACCTATGCCTCCCGATGTGTTGAGAATGAAATTCTAATGTTTTTGCGGCGGAATAATAAGTTGAGATCGGAAGTATCCTTTGACGAACCCCTTAATATAGACTGGGATGGGAACGAGTTGCTGTTGTCAGACGTTTTAGGCACAGAAGGAGATATTATTTCTCGGCGAGTAGAAGAAGACGTGGAAAGAAAACTGTTGCACCGGGCCTTAAGCCGTTTGACAGCTAGGGAAAGGCTTATTATTGAACTTAGATTTGGGTTAAGTGGAGAACTGGAAAAAACACAAAAGGAGGTGGCAGATCTGTTAGGGATTTCGCAATCATACATATCGCGGCTGGAAAAACGTATTTTAAAACGTCTTCAGCGTGAAATCAAACGCTTGGAATAAGACGGAGCATAAAACCTCTGCTAGGTGGCAATACTGAAATTAGATTGTATTCCGGGAGGGGTTTTATGCTTATCAACAAGGTTGAGATTTGCGGCGTAAATACAGCTAAACTCCCGGTGTTGTCCAACCTGAAAATGCGTGAACTGTTTCAGGCTTTTATAGAAGGCGATGCCACTGCCCGAGAAAAGCTAATTGGAGGTAATTTGCGGTTAGTGTTGAGTGTAATACAACGATTTAACAACAGAGGTGAGAATGTCGATGATTTATTTCAGGTAGGATGTATTGGACTAATAAAGGCCATCGATAACTTTGATTTGGGCCAGAATGTAAAATTCTCTACCTATGCGGTACCCATGATCGTGGGAGAAATTAGGCGCTATTTGCGCGATAACAATGCTATCCGCGTCAGCCGATCGCTACGAGATACAGCGTACAAAGCCTTACAGGCCAGGGATGTATTAGTGACTCGCCATAGCCGAGAACCTTCCATCAGCGAAATTGCCTCTGAACTTAGGATGCCTCGGGAGGATGTCGTTTTTGCCATGGATGCCATTCAGGAGCCACTATCTTTATTTGAGCCGGTGTACCACGATGGTGGCGATCCTATCTTTGTTATGGATCAAGTCAAAGATGAGAAGGAACAGGACAACACTTGGACCGAGGAACTAGCGGTGCGAGAGGCGATGCATAAGCTTAATGACCGCGAACGCCATATTTTAAATCTCCGCTTCTTTCATAGCAAAACTCAAATGGAAGTAGCCGACGAAATTGGTATTTCACAAGCCCAAGTGTCACGACTTGAAAAGGCGGCTTTAGAGAGGCTAAGACGACACCTAAATTCTTTTTCTTGAAGGGGGATGATAAAATGCGCCGCTTATTCGTTATCATTTTGATGAGCGCGATTTTGATATCAGGATATTTATATACTCGGCATAGTTGGGGTTCGGTGGAAGCTTTTAACCGCTGCAATCTTTTCCCCTATGAACCAGTGGCAGGTTTCCAAATGGAGGCTAAGACTTAGCACTAGAACTCATTCACCTCGCATATGATAACTGTGGGGAGGTGAGGGCTATTCTAGTTCGCACTTCGGATCTCTATAGCCGCGAAGTTGTCAACATGAGTGATGGGCGTAAACTGGGTACAGTGGTAGATGTGCATATCGATTTGGAACAGGGTCGGTTGAGAGCCATTGTTGTTCCCGGTTTCAGAGGGATGTTCAGTTTCTTTAGCCGCAGTCAGGATATAATAATACCGTGGGATAAAATAAAAAGAATTGGGGGAGATGTAATTTTAGTAGAACGGCCCCCATTTCCCCCTTTGACGTCGTAAACTAAAGAAGGCTAATATAAGCCCTTGGCCCCTGTTGCCTCTGGCAAGGAAAGGGGCTTATTATTTCAAGAGTGGCTGGTAGCCATTCTGATAATTTTATGTATATAATATAACCTAACCGGATAATAAGAAAGGATGCCTGACATGAGTTTTAGTTGGCATCGCCAGGATCGGGTTGTCTATCTTACTTCAGACCTACTTACTGCCACTGGCAAGGTAAAACACGCGTTCAGTACCAGGCGCGGTGGGCTGGAGGATGGGGTCGGAAATAATCTCGATTTGGGATTAAAACATTGTGACCCAATGCGGGCAGAAAAATTAAGACGATTATTCTTAGGAACAATAGGAATTAGCCTGAACAATCTCGTAGCCGGACAACAAAACCACGGTACCAAGGTGCAGCTAGTGACCTCAGCCCCAAGGGGGGCTTTTATTTGGGAGACAGGTTTTCCAGCCACTGATGCCTTGATTACAGACCAACCCCAGATTGCTTTGTCCGTATACACTGCTGATTGTGTACCATTGCTATTCTTGGATCCTGTACAAAACGCCATTGCTGCCGCTCACGCCGGCTGGAAAGGATCAATAAAAGGAATTGCTATCTTGACATTGCGGGCGCTGCAAAACCATTTCGGTTCCCGGCCAGAAGACGTTTTAGTGGCCATCGGTCCTTCTATTGGACCGTGCTGCTACGAAATTGATTACCGTGTCTTGGCCCCGTTAAAAAAACGCATAGCATTTTGGTCTGAACTGGTCCATGCTTCCCGACCGGGCCACCATTTTCTCGATTTGTGGACATTAAACCGGAAATTACTGCTATTAGCTGGTGTAACAGGAGAACATATAGATATAGCAGGGTTATGCACATACCACCGAAACGAAGACTTCTTCTCTTACCGTGCCGAACAGAGTCGAGCAGGCAGTCTAATGGCGGTTATTTCTCTTTAATTCCCGGGAGGTAATTTATGGTAGGGGGTAGAATCAAATGGCGATCTCTTAGAAAGAGGTGGCCGAATCCATGGGTGCACCGAAGACAAAAAAACGCTTACCTTGGACTTTGATGCTATTTTTAGCTGTTTTAGGTTTGGTGTTGGCGGTAAATGGGGTGCATGTACTGGGAAGGTTGTTGGTGGCAAATGTAGTCCAGCGTACGGTGGCTAAGGAAGGTTTTGTTGCAGTAGAATCAGGCGGTGAAGCATTATTTCTGCGGCGAGAACATATTTTAATTACCCCCCAGGTTGGTGTTTGGAATCCCATGGTAACCGAAAATCAGAAAGTTGTTGCCGGAACCGAGGTTGGGGAAGTGTGGGATCCTGTATTATTGGGCCAGGCTCAACAGCTTCAAGAAGAGGTTAAGACTGAAAAAGCGGCTTGGGAAAGTATGCTTTACAGCGAGCGGCAAGGTCTCATTTGTGCTTTGGAAGAGGCGAATGAAAACATACAACAGTTATTATCACAGCTAAAGAAAGAGCGATTTCAAGCCCAACCTCCCTTGCAACAAAACCAAACAGACAAACTGCAGATATTATTATCCGAGCGTGATCGTTTGATAACAGAGAAAGAAAAGATAGATCGAAGGTTTGCTTCCGGGGGACAGTGGCGCCAGGTAGATGCTAAAGTAAAAAAGCTGATGGCCGAAGCTGTAATTGTTGTGGTGTCTCCTCTGTCTGGCAGGTTTCATGGCACTTTGGATGGTTATGAAGATGTATTTGATCCGCTGGAATATAGGGTTGCTTTGGCGCCTTTAATCCCTAATATTTCCTCGGATTTCAAAATAGCTACTGCTGGGGAGCTGACTCCTGAAGGCACGGTGGTGGGAAAAATAGTACAAGAACAACCAACTTTTGCACGTGTTAATTTAGAAGGCGCATTCCACCCAATAAAGGTAGGGGAGCAGGTGGATTTATCTGTTCCGGGGGTCCCTGGCCAGTTGACGGCTATTATTAAGGCTTTGGTTCACCAACCGAAAAAAAGTGTTGTACTACTTGAACTTAACAGTGTACCGCCGGAATTGGCTATTATTCGGCAATGTGAAGTACGGATTATTTGCAAGCATGTACAAGGGGTGGTAATACCTAAAGAGTGTCTATCTGATAAGAAGGACCGCCAAGGGGTATATCGTTGGCAGGAAAATAAATGGATTTTTACACCGGTACAAGTTTTAGCGCTGGAAAAAGGACAAGCCGTGGTATCAGGTCTTAAGCCCGGGGATGAAATAGCTGTGGGATTATGGTAAGAACCTGGGTATATTTCGCTTGGGGTGGAGTTTTTTTGTCATTTAGGCAGGGAATTTATGGATAGTGTCGAATATCAAAGAAATAGGCGATTTTTGGGCTTTAAGTTTTTGAGTTATGCTGGGGGGAATTATATTCATGTCTTTTGTTAAAGATAACTTGGTTTTGGTAAAGGAGAAGATCGCGGCAGCGGCAGTAAAAAGCGGGCGGCGCCCCGAAGATATTTGCCTGGTTGCCGTTACCAAAACCATACCACTAGTGCAGATAGAAGCTGCTGCGGCTGCGGGGATAAAGCATATTGGGGAAAGCAGGATCCAAGAAGCCAAGGCTAAAGCAGACGATAATTTTTCTGAACTTACTTGGCATCTTATTGGGCATTTACAGCGCAATAAAGCTAAACTGGCCCTCGAAATATTCGATTTAATTCATTCCTTAGACAGCCTTCGCTTGGCTCATGCCCTCCAAAGACGGGCTGAAGAGCTGGACCGAACAGTAGATTGCCTATTACAGGTGAATGTAGCCGGCGAACAGAGTAAGTATGGTATTTTACCGGATCAATTGCCCTCTTTGCTAAGGGAACTGTCTTCCTTATCACGGCTCAAGGTGCGGGGGCTTATGACCATAGCTCCATATGCAAAGGACCCTGAACAGGTGCGACCGGTGTTCCGAAGCCTGCGCCAATTGGCCTGTGATATGCGAAGGTCCAGGCTGCCAAGGATCAGCTTAGACGAATTGTCCATGGGTATGAGCGGTGATTTTGAAGTAGCAATTGAAGAAGGGGCAACCCTGGTCCGGGTGGGTACGGCTATTTTTGGTCATCGAAAAGGCCGGGGCATTAAGCAGTAAGGAGGTTGTAAAAATGGCAGGCTCTTTAGTGGGCAGAATCCTTAATTTAATGGGATTTGAAGAAACCATAGTCGAAGAAGTAGTTGAAGATGAGAGATTTGATGGCAATTCACCAAGATCGCCCAAGTCGAGTTTTGGCCGGCCCAAAGTAGTCAGTCTTCCCAGCGTGCCAGGGGCGGGGGGTAAAGTGGTAGTTATGCAACCCTCAAGCTTTGATGAAGCCCGCGAGGTAAGTGACCACTTAAAGTCACGGCGCACGGTTGTAGTAAACTTGGAAGAAGTCGATGCCCAAGCGGCCCAGCGCATTGTAGATTTTGTTAGTGGGGCTGTGTATGCCCTGGATGGCACCGTAGAACGGGTTGGTAGCGATATCTTTCTTTTTGCCCCCAGCAATGTTGGGGTGATGGCTTTGCAGCAAATTCAGCCTCGCAGTGACGATGCCTGGTCTTGGTTAGGCTAGATACTGCTGGTTAAAGAATAAGCTGCCAAACCGAAACAACAATACTGATTTCCACTGAACAACACCAAGGAGGGTGCCATGCTTACACCACTAGACATCCAAAAGAAGGAGTTTCGCCGCCGTTTACGTGGCTATTGTGAAGAAGAAGTAGATGAGTTTTTGGATCAAATTTTGGCAGACTACGAAATGTTGTACCGGCAAAATGCTAGCTTAAAAGACCAGGTTTCCCGGCTTCAAGAGGAAACCGGTCGTTATCATAACCTAGAAGAAACTCTACAAAACACATTGGTATTGGCCCAAAAAGCTGCAGATGAGACCCGTGCCAATGCCCAAAAGGAAGCTGATCTTATCCAGGCTGAAGCCGAAGCCAACGTACGACAATTGGAAGAAGAAGGTCGACGCCGGCTAGCAAATCTTATGCTGCAACAAAGAGACCTGGCTGCCAGAATAGAAGAATATAAAGCTCGAACTAAAGCATTGCTTTTGGGGGCTATATCTTTGTTAGAGGCCAAAGAGCGGCTTGGCGAGGGGGCGGAGCCCAATGCCAACGAAGAAGTTGCTGCCAGCTGTGGTTAGAGGCTTTAAAAATGCTGTGGGAGTTTTGTGGCTGTTAGCCAAGGTTATGGTTCCGGCTACCCTTGTGGTGACGCTGTTGGATTTGTCTGGAAGCCTGGATTATCTTTCCGCACTTTTCGCTCCTTTTATGGCATGGTTTGCGCTGCCGGGAGAAGCGGCGGTACCGTTAGTAGCGGGAAACATTTCTGGGATCTATGCTGGTGTCGGCGCGATGGTGCC
>DATERQ010000092.1:0-4143 GCA_035271345.1 bacterium
GCAACGAAGCTACCGGTTACAGCAGCGGTACGAGTCCCGCCGTCAGCCTGAATGACGTCACAGTCTAGCCAGACAGTGCGTTCACCCAAAGAAAATAAGTCAACTACCGGACGCAAAGCCCGGCCAATAAGCCGCTGAATTTCCAGACTCCGACCCCCTGGTTGGCCACGGACAGAATCACGTCTTGTCCGTACTGGTGTTGCCCGGGGGAGCATAGCATATTCTGCTGTTAACCAGCCTTGGCCACTCCCGCGCAAAAATGGTGGTACCTTTTCCTCTACCGTAGCCGTGCAAATAACTTTAGTGTCTCCGGTACAGATAAATACCGAGCCTTCTGCATGTTTAATAAATTGCCTGATTATCGTAATGGGCCTTAGTTCGTCCGCTAGCCTCCCATCAGTTCGCATTTTTGCTTTACCCCCCACTTTCTACACTGGCGGTGCTCACAGTACCTACCAACAAGTAACGGTTAGTCAATGGCTCATAACAAAGTTGTGGCTTAAGGGAAAACCCGAGGATATCACTGGTACGGCTAAGATGAATCCGCGGACCGGTGCAAGGTATCATGCGATCGCCAATTTTAATATGCCCTTCATCATAATAGGTAACTGGTAGGCCAGCCAGGATAATCTCTTTTACCTTGCTTTCAACAGTAGCCAAATCAACAGCCAATTGCGTTTCGTATTCCAGTATAAAACCATGGGGCAGATCACCATGTCCAACTGGCGGCGGTTGATTCAAATCAAAAAGAATCAGGGTTGTTAAATCTTCAGCCGTATGCACCATTTTGCGGTAGTATGAAGACGCATGTACACGTGAAGCAATATCAACAGCTGGCGGTCCAAATAGAGTGGGTCTGCACACCACAACTTCTTCCCCTATGCCCACCAGCAAGGCAGCATTAATAGGCAGCACTGGAGCCAAGATCTCAAAATGCTCTACCACCACTCGCTGACTTGCTAAAACTGCCCTCTCAACACTTACTGCCAGCTCAGTTAAAGGCACAAAAGCCATTTCAAACCGCACATCTAAATGGTAAGTATAGCTACGAAAGGAGCCGGCTCGCAAATCCCTTAGCAACGGCAATGGACGAACATTTACATTTTCATCATCATTGGTTAATTCTAATCCTGGGAACATGCCCCGAATGAGCGATGATTTGCCCATCCCTGAAGCCCCCATAAAACCAATCAAGCCGTCGTCAGGATGAAGATAGTGTTGGGCTAAAAAATGGCCCAGCCTTACTAAGCGTTTTTTCCCTCTGGGGGCAAAATACACTGCTTCACGTAGATTTTGATATTGCACCAGCTTTCACTTCCCTAGCCTGTACCGTAGCCGAGGCCAACATACATAGAATACTATATTGTACCGACTAAATTACCCTTGCTAAAAGCATAAACGTCATCGATGACCAAGGAGGTCCCCAGGCCCCGGCCTTCTGATCGGGCCCGTTCCTCCAATAATTGCGTATGTTTTTGCTTAACTTCTGCTGGTAAGGGTAAGGCACCGCTATCCAAAAATCGTAAAGCCCCGGTAGCATCCCGTGCCGACAAAACCTGGCCCTGACAAATGCCGGCCGAAACCAAAGGAAAATCTAAACTCCCCTGGGCTAAGGCTATCTTTATCCCAGCTACTACTTCCCCCTTACCTAGTTCTAACACTCGGTTTATTATAGCGGTCGCCTCTATTTGTAATAGTTCCTCCTCATCATGTGCTGCTGCTGTTATTGCTTTTCGCTGATCGTTGGCAAGACAAATCATGCCCTGGGCCAAGTCCATTAATGATATAATCCGATCCGCACTTAGGAGCCGGCCTTCATCCACAGCTCCAATTTCGCACCGACGGCTTGCTCCCAAAGATGAAGTAATGGCTGTCCAGGCAGCAATAGTATTTAAGTTCCGCCCGCCCAGTAGGGCGCCGCCCGCCCAGGGCAGGCAGGTAATTGTCGCTGACAAATCCCGGGTTAAAACCGCCAATGCTCTTAAGGCAGCCACATCCTGTAACAAATGCCCATTAGGTCTGTACGCAACACTAATATCCTCTGCACCTTGTTCCCGAACTAGTCTAGCTTCCAGAACGATTGCCGCTATTAGCAAACCAGGTGGCACCATGGTGGACGTATTAAGCCCGCAGACCTCACGCCGGATAGGAATTCCAGCCTTGGTATAATTGTAGGCCAGTCTGTCAACATTGGCATAGCGGCTAACGTAATCAGGCCAAGTGCCTACTTGGCTGGCAGTAGCATACTCGGCTAAGGGACCCCCCTGCCAAGTCAGCACCCCGGCCGGAGCTAGCAGCCCGGCTAACTGGTCTGGAAATTCTCCGCCCAGGTGAGCACCCCAACGGCCAAAAATATCAAGGTGCCGCGGTAATAGTGATCGCAATGCTGGTAAAGGTTCTGCTTGCAACCAAGTTAAGGCTTGTTGCGCCGGCAACATCGGTAAAGTAAACATGACAGAGGCATCGTTTTTAGCGAAACAAGCCAGATATTCTTCCAGGGTTGACAATGTTTCGGCGGCCAAATTGAAGCGTATACGCAGCCGACCTTGGTGCCCTGCCTCAGGTACAAGCTTCTGTTTTAACAGCCAAGGGGCCCCTTCTGCCTCTAAAGATGTAGCTTTGTTTTCCGCTTGCCAGTGATCAAAAAATGATGGCATGGCTCCTATACCCCCACCCGATCAGAAGACTTATTTCTTATTCCCAACAATGTCGCCTGTAACGTTCTTATGGAGCTAGCATCAGGGCGAAATACAAATTCAATAATTTTTGTGTTGCGGTCCACGGCCTGCTTTACATCCTTCTTGCGCCCTGGAGATGAAATCACCACCGGGGCTTCGGCTATGGCTTGTAATAATTCGGCCGGGTTACGAGTTGTGATTAAGGGCATATCCGCAAACATCAGTCCTGCTTGTTCCAGTACGTTTACGATAGACTCAGCAAAGGTTTTGGATATGGAAACCACAGGGATTCGCTGATCCGATGCTATGCGGGCAATTTGCACAATGCTACTCACCACCGGTTCCAGGGCAATGCCTAACAACGGTGGAGCCTGGGAACCAAAAGCATCTTTAATTTCGTCTAGATGGTAAAAAGTTGTGACAACCAAATCCATTTGTTGTAAATCCCGCAGATTTTTTGCTGATCTCCGTTGGAAATCTTCCAATAATATGGGATGAATGGCTATGCCCGACCCCAATTCCAATTCATGGGCAAAATAATCCAACTGCTCCCGGTTGCACTCGATGAATGCTACCTGTAACCGACTTAGCATTTCTTTTCGTTGCCGTACCCTCAGCGATACGATAGCGGTGAAATCCTCAATGGAAAAACCAAGCTGTATCGCTTCGCCAATAGCCAAATCCACCAGTTTTAATACCTGGGTCTTGCTGGCGGCGCCCACAGCTAATTCATCTGCTGAAACACAGATAAAAGTGCCGGAACCTTGCCGCCGCCGGACTATACCTTCACTTTCCAACTGCTTGTAAGCCATGCTTACTGTGTTTCGGCTTATGTTCATCTGCTCGGCCAAGTCCCGCTCTGTTGGTAGTTGTACTCCTTGCTCCCATATACCGCGCCGAACCAAATCCTTGATCTGGTTCTGAAGTTGAACATATATAGGAATCCCAGTTTGATGGGAAATTGAAAATGCCACTGCTGATCCTCCTATGCTCACTTGCCATGCCGACCGAGAAAGCCACCATAGGTAGCCCGAGCATCCATGATGGTATAAAAGGTCTTCGAATCGTGTTCGGCAATCATTTTTGTCAATTGGGGTACCATCTTCCGTTCAAGCAACACGTGTAACACCTGGCGCGGGCCCTCTTTACCAAAAGCCGGAAACGTCGTGACCCCAAAGTCTCGCTGCCGAAGTAGCTCCGCCAGATCCGACTCGGCATCTGTCGGAATAATCTCCACCGTTACAAATCCCAGTGCCATCCGTTCTTCGATCAGGCTGCCCACATAATTACCCATGGCAAACCCAGATGCGTAAAAAAGTAGATTAAGGGGGTTGCCCAGTTGACCCACTACTTGGTTTAAAGCCAATACATAAATAGAAACTTCGAAAAAGCCAATGATAGCAGCGACAGTTCTCTGCCCCCGCACAATCATCAGGGTCCGGATGGTAAGGCACGACACATCCAC
>DATERQ010000093.1:0-2022 GCA_035271345.1 bacterium
AGATTCTAAAGATTATTTCAAAATGTCGAACTTGCCAAATACCGGTAATCTTTTTGCCCTGCCATTAAATCCGTTGATCAGCCCTATAACGAACAGGATAAAGATGACTAGACCATAAAGAGGCATCAATATCCAGCCTAAAACTGGGATTAAACCTAAGATAATCATGCCCGCAATTGCCACAATCAGCAGGAGCAGTGCCTGGTTAGCGTGGAACCTGGCGAATTTTGACTGGGGACTGACCAAGAGCGGCAAGAAGAAAATAAAGTAAGCAAGACCCGCTATTGTTTTGTTATTATCAATATCCGTCTGTTCAAAAATACCGGTTTGTTCTTCCATTAGTTCTGACATTTCTCTCCCTCCAAAATTATTTACTTATTCCGGACATGAACAACGACAAGCTGTGCTGCCTCCCCCCCCTTTTTCAAGTTATCATCAGGCTCCTCGCAATCGTTCAAAACTCCTATCCGCCCAGCTAACAGGGAAACCTGACCCGTTAACAGTGAACAAGTGGGTATCGTCGTCAATACCGTGGTATCACTTATCACCGCCTAATAGAGTGCCGATGCCCGCGTTGCCCAGCAGGCTGCCTTCTCCCTTACCGCCCTTCTTGCCGGCAGAAATGATGCGGTCAGCCACACGTGAAAATGGTAGTGATTGCAGCCAGACCGTCCCCGGCCCTGTCAGAGTGGCCAACACCAGGCCCTCACCACCGAACAGGGCGGTCTTGACATCGCCGGAGAACTGAACATCGTAATTCACCGTTTTGGTTAAGGCCACCAGACAGCCGGTATCCAATTTTAGCGTCTCCCCGGCTGCCAGTTCCTTCTTTATAATGGCTCCGCCAGCGTGCATGAAGACAAGCCCGTCTCCCTCCAGCTTCTGCATGATGAAGCCCTCACCGCCGAACAAGCCCACACCGATCTTCTTCTGAAAGGCGATGCTGATGGATACGCCCTTTGCCGCGCACAAAAAGGAGTCCTTTTGGCAGATAAGCATCCCGCCCACATCGGTCAGGTCGATAGGGATCACACAACCGGGATAGGGAGCGGCGAAGGATACACATTTCTTTTCATGACCGCGGTTTGTAAAGGTGGTCATGAAAAGGCTTTCACCTGTGATGGCGCGCTTGCCGGCGGAAACCAGCTTCCCCATTAAGCCCTTGCCCTGGTCGCGGCCGGAGCCATCCCCGAAAACCGTGTCCATCTCAATGACGCTGTCCATATACATCATGGCGCCCGCCTCGGCCACAACCGTCTCACCGGGGTCGAGCATGATTTCCACGAACTGTAGATCCTCGCCGTATATCTTAAATTCCACCTCGTCCGCCCGTTTCATCCGTGTCCCCTGTCCGCCGCCCGGCTGCACCGGGTTGCCGCACGAGGGGCAAAATCTTGCTCCCTCCTGTATCCGATCTCCGCAATTACCACAAAACGCCACTTATCTCCCCCCTTTAAAACTTATACCTTAATACAGCAATTTCCCATAGGTTCTAACCGATAAAGCCGTTTCTTTGTTCCCTTGTCGCCATGCCATCCATATTTCATCCATATTCTATTAAACTGCCGGTTGGGAGAATAGGCCAAATATGCTCATAATTAGTTCGAAAAACATTATTTTTAGAGCGAAAAAAAAAGCCGGGCTTTAGTGCTAAAACAAAGCCCGGTTTCCTCACGCTATCCCGCTGGGAAAGCCCACCCTTTCCATTGCAAGCCGGAAGGCGGGCATCCTTGCCTGACATTTCCCTCTATGAAAAAGGAAGCTTACTTCTCTTGAAGGCGGGAGGATGTCACTTTAACATTTTCCGATACACAGACGGGGTAACGCCAACCTTCTCTTTGAATAATCTTGCCGAATGGCCGTTATAATTCATGTTGCAGGCGGCAAAGGCCTGGGCGATGGAGAGGTTGGTATCCAGGAGTTTCTCTTTCACTTTGCTGATCTTATAATTGATATAATACTCATGGGGCGTTACGCCGGTATGCTTCTTAAACAGTTTGGTGAAATGTGCCTTGCTGAGGC
>DATERQ010000094.1:0-3588 GCA_035271345.1 bacterium
CAAGGGCTGATTACCGATAAAATGGTGCGCGCTGCTTTAGCCAAATTGGATCTAGCGGGGGAGGAGGGCGATTAATGGCGAAAAATAAGGGCGATTCCATCGAGGTTGACGGTACTGTGGTTGAACCACTTCCAAATGCAATGTTTAGGGTGGAGTTGGAAAACGGCCATCTAGTGTTGGCCCATGTGTCCGGTAAAATCAGAATGAACTTTATTCGCATTCTTCCTGGCGACCGGGTAAGGCTGCAGCTATCTTTATATGATCTCAGTCGGGGACGGATTACCTATCGCTACAAATAAGGCGCATCTAAGCCGGCCAGCCTGGGTTCCGGGTCAAGGAGGGTTGGAATTATGAAAGTAAGACCTTCGGTGAAACCAATCTGTGAGAAATGCAAAGTAATAAAACGCAAAGGACGCGTAATGGTAATTTGCGAAAATCCCAAGCATAAACAGCGCCAAGGCTAAGGAGGTGTAGTTTAATGGCACGTATTGCCGGGGTGGATTTGCCGCGGGATAAGCGGATAGAAGTTGCACTCACGTATATTTATGGCATTGGAAGCAGCTCGGCGAGAAAAATCCTCGCTGCCACCGGTGTAAACCCCGATACTAAAGTAAGGGATTTAACCGAGGAAGAAGAATCACGCCTAAGGGAAGAGATTAGCACAAACTTTAAGGTGGAAGGCGATATGAGGCGTGAGGTGGCCCTTAACATTAAACGGCTAATTGAAGTCGGTAGCTATCGGGGATTGCGACATCGTCGTGGGCTGCCGGTCCGGGGCCAACGGACACGAACCAATGCCCGATCCAGAAAAGGACCGAAGAAGACTGTGGGTGTTCGTAGACGTTAGCAAAGGAGGGAGGTAAGGTTATGGCCAGACGCGCATCAGGACGAGTAAAAAGACGGCAAAGAAAAAACGTAGAACAAGGGATAGCCCATATCCACTCCACGTTTAATAATACAATAGTAACTATAACCGATATGAGCGGCAACGTTATTTGCTGGGCCAGCTCTGGTGGCCAAGGCTTCAAAGGTTCTCGCAAGAGCACTCCCTTTGCAGCCCAGATGGCGGCAGAAAAAGCGGCTAAAATAGCTACAGAACATGGCATGCGCGAGATCGAAGTCACGGTGAAAGGGCCTGGCGCCGGCCGAGAAGCAGCAATTCGATCATTGCAAGCAGCGGGGCTGGAAGTGAGTCTAATCAAAGACGTTACTCCAATTCCCCATAACGGCTGTCGGCCGCCAAAGCGGCGTCGGGTGTAAGATTGGAGGTATTGAGCTAAAATGGCTAGGTATACAGGCTCTGTCTGCCGACAGTGCCGCCGCGAAGGCATGAAATTGTTTTTGAAAGGCGACCGTTGCTACACTAACAAATGTGCCATTGACCGCCGCGGCTACGCGCCCGGGCAACATGGCCAACGCCGCCGTAAGGTATCGGAATATGGCCTTCAGCTACGCGAAAAACAAAAGGCACGGCGCATTTATGGGATATTAGAACGGCAATTTAACCGCTACTATGTAATTGCTAGCCAAGCCAAGGGTGTCACCGGCGAGGTGTTGCTTACCATGCTGGAAAGCCGGCTGGACAATGTGGTCTATCGGCTGGGCTTTGCTCGTTCCCGGGCAGAAGCTAGACAGTTGGTGCGGCACAGTCATTTTGCAGTTAATGACCGTAAAGTGAGCATTCCATCTTTTAGGCTGCGCCAAGGTGATGTTGTAAAAGTTAGGGAAAAAAGCCGCACTCTGCCCTTGTTCCAAGAGTTGGCTGAACTAGCGGCGGCACGCACTGTACCTGCTTGGTTGGAATCGGTTCCGGCTGAACTTAAGGGTACGGTGCTAAGGCTACCAGAGCGCGCTGAAATAGACGTGCCAATAGAAGAACACTTGATAGTGGAGCTATATTCCAAGTAATGAACCTTGGATTGTCTGCCCTCGCAGAGGTAATTCACTGTTTAAGGAGGGTTAAGGTTCATGATTGAAATTGAAAAACCGGGTATCGACCTGGTGGAACTGAGTAAGGATAAAACTTATGGGTGCTTCGTGGTGGAACCACTGGAACGTGGGTACGGTACCACGCTGGGGAATTCTCTGCGGCGGGTATTGCTTTCTTCCATACCGGGGGCATCAGTGGTCTCGGTGAAAATTAGAGGCGTTTTACATGAACAGTCCACGGTGGAAAATGTAGTGGAAGATGTTCCGGCTATCATTCTGAACCTGAAACAGGTTTGGCTGAAGTTACACGGTGACGGACCCAAGGTTATGCGCCTGGAAGCCAATAGTGCTGGCCACATAACAGCCGGTGATATTGTTGCCGATCCCGATATCGAAATCCTAAATCCGCAGCAGCATATTGCTAGCTTGGACGACAATGCCGAACTGGTTATGGAAATGATTGTGGATAATGGTCGGGGTTATCGATCGGCTGAGCATAACAAATCCCCTAATGACCCCATTGGTATTATCCCGGTAGACTCAATTTTTTCTCCAGTGCAGAAAGTAAACTTTTCGGTGGAGGACACTCGGGTTGGCCAAAGGACCGACTATGATAAGCTGACTTTGGAAGTATGGACCAATGGCACTATCTCGCCTGATGAGGCAGTAAGTTTAGCGGCTCGGATCCTCACCGAACATTTGGCTCTCTTTTGTGACCTTACCGAGGTCGGTCAGGATATGGAAATTATGGTCGAACGGGAAGAAGAAGAAGAGGCCAGTGTGCTAGATTTAACGATTGAAGAGCTGGATCTGTCTGTCCGTTCATACAACTGCCTCAAGCGGGCTGGCGTTAATACGGTGGAAGAGCTTATCCAAAAGACCGAAGAAGATATGATGAAAGTACGCAATCTTGGCCGTAAATCGCTGGAAGAAGTTCAGAACAAACTGGCTTCTTTAGATCTGGCCTTACGTCAAAAAGATGAATAAGAATGAAAGAACCTGGGCGCTGGCAAGGGCAGCATGGATACTGGTGGCTGTCGGCCCCAA
Source organism: bacterium (assembly GCA_035271345.1). Lineage (GTDB taxonomy): Bacteria > Bacillota > DTU030 > DUMP01 > DUMP01 > DUNI01. The sequence continues at coordinate 2,977 of DATERQ010000094.1, forward strand.
GGTTCCCTGGAGGAGGTAACAGCCGTGGGCTATCGCAAGCTGGGACGCCTGAGAGGGCATCGCCAGGCTATGCTAAAGAATGCGCTGGTATCATTGTTTCGCTCTGAGCGTATACAGACTACGGAAGCCAGGGCTAAGGAACTAAGACGCCTGGCTGATGAGATGATTACATTGGCTAAGCGCGGTGATCTCCACGCTCGCCGCCAAGCAGCCATAATGATACCGGACAAAGAGGTGCTACAAAAACTATTTGATACACTGGGGCCGCGCTATCATGACCGTGATGGTGGCTACACTCAAATCTACAAACTCGGGCCGCGACAAGGTGATGCAGCCCCCATGGCCATCTTGAAGCTGGCTTAAACAGGGTGGGGGTCTGCCTTACCGGGCGTACGATCCCTACTTTTAGTTTAAGCGAGAGCAGGTGGTACAAATGTCTATGATGTTTAAGTTAAGAAATGTCTGCTTCCGCTACGATGAAGGTCAAGGGATAGAACATGTGGCTCTTCGAAACATTAATTTATCCATTAAACGCGGCGAATTTGTAGCCATTATTGGCCATAATGGCTCTGGAAAATCTACTTTAGCCAAGCATCTCAATGCTCTTTTGAC
>DATERQ010000095.1:0-7575 GCA_035271345.1 bacterium
GTATTCAGATTACTCAAGGTTACCATGGTGCCCGCCGGTACCGGCCCCGGGGCCGGGTTGGCCACCGGAGCATCCCATTGTTCCGGTTCAGAAGCCAGAACCTCAATTTTGCTGAGATATTTGACAAATAAATTGGCTGTCTGTTCAGTTACATATCGTTGACCCAACATAAGCTGGAGCGAAGTGGAAGTATTCATATAATCGGGATTGTCGCTCCCTTCCACTAACAGCAAGGCAATGATCGGCTCCACCTCGATTCTATTGGCTGGGCTGCCAGGTAGGTGGCCGTCCTCGTCCCGCCCGCCTTGTTTGAAGTCCGGAAACAGATAGCGTTTGTCTCCAAACAGTTGCTGATAAGTCAAAGTTACTGTAAATCCATCCCTGGCGGTAAATTTAAACAGTGTGGCTTCACCTTCTTTAAGTCCTGCTCGAAGTAGTAGATCCCAGAGCTTGACCCCTTTTCCCACGCACCAGTTTTTAGTCGGCCAGGTATTGATGGAGCTGTAGAGATACTGGTGCTGTTCCATTTGTGCCAACTCTTCCCGGGTAAAACTAATCGGGTTTTCAACCCCGCTCCCGCATATCTCCACCGACTGGGACTGGGCGAAGGCTACCGCCGGCAAATTCAAGTTTAAAACCGCGGCCAGCATCAAAACTGTCAGCATCGCCATTGTTAATCCCTTAATTCTTTCATCCGTGGCCATGGTCTGCATCCCTCCTTTGGCTCAGTGCTCGCCGCTTTCTGTCAGCATAAATAATTGCCCTGTGACCGGGTCTTTATACACTGTCCCCAACCGCCGGTATAGTTTTCCTTGATCCAAAGTCTCGATCAAATCATCACGAATTTGGGGAACTTCGGTGACCTCCCGTCCTTGGCTCACATCGATGCGCTCCCCCACCGGGCCCAGTTCAATATTCCAATAAACAGCTAACGCCAGCATCAAACCGCAGGCGAAAACCAGCATCAAGTCAGCAATATTTATCACGCCATCAAGGGGATTAATATCATCGTCAAATCTATGGCTCTGCCTGCCGTTACCCCTTAGTCCCCCGTTCATGGTCAAACACCTCCAACAAGCTTTCCATCAAAGCCGCCAGCGTATCCAACTGAGCCCGGTACCATCTCTTTCGTAGCCGGGAAATAGCGAAAGCCACCCCGGCAGCGGCCAGCCCGGCCACCGTGGTATCAAAAGCAATTAGTAAGGAATCAGCCAGCGTTTGCACATCCCCCTGCCCTAAAGCAATTATGCCAGGCCCCAACGGGATAAGGGTTCCCATTAAGCCAAACATCGGCGCTAGCCGGGCCACTAAATCAGTCCGATCCGTTATTTTAGCATAATGCTCCTCTTCAGTTGCTAACAAGCGGCGGGCCAAGGCCTTCTGTGATTCCAACGGGAGCTGTTCGTGGCAAATAAGCTCGCTCAGTATCATCTTTTGGCGCTGAAAAAGAGGGCTTTGCCCTATGGCCGTCATAATTTCCACTGAATCTTTACCTTGAAATAAATCAATTAATTGGGGCAGGCTTACTTTCTTGCGGCGCCTCTCTACCACCGCTTCCACCAGCCAGCCTCCCAATTCCACTACAGCCAGTGCCAGCAAAAATAAAAGGGCGATAATTGTCGGGATCAGCAACCAGGTTGCTACACTGTGAAGTATTCCTTGAAAGTATAGTAAAATAGGCCCGTCCATCGTTGTTATAACTCCTTTACATATTCCAGATATTTTTTCGCACCACCGGATAAAAGCAAAAGGAAAAAAACCAGCACTGAGAATAAATTCGGCTCCTCTTCCTCCACCGTAGCTGAAGCCCGGATCGGGAGAAGTTCAAATATTTGCACCCCCGGGGCCAAGGTCCCGGTTTGTTTCTCCTGGGCCCGCGACAGCGAATCCGTCGGCTCTTCCCGTGCAGCCAGATACTGCTGCCCATCGTCCGCTTGCAATTCTTGGCTGGTGAAGTCCAGGGTAGGTTCCGCGGACCTGCCTGTTTGTTTAGGTGGAGGGTCATCATCAGATGCGGCTGTCGGCTCCGTATCTTGCTCCTCATCTTCTACCGTTTTATCTTCATCCTCTTGGTCAGGCCCATTGATGATGCAACTGGCACTATAGCTGCCATCGGCTGTTTTGGCTGTAATAATAGCGCTGCCTGGTCCCACCATGGTGACCAATCCTTTTGTATCCACCGTGGCCACACTGGTATCGCTGGACTCCCAGCTGACTTCCTTACTGATGGCATTAAAAGGCTCCACCGTGGCCTGAAGATGAAAGGCACTCCCGGGGGAAAGATAGAGTTGATTTTGATCCAAGAATATCCCCGTCGCCCTACTGCCCGGCCCTAAGCTGGGATCGGCGGCCTCAGGGTCAATGGCAAAAGTGAAAGTGGCCACATCACTGTCTTCTTTGCCGGGGCCGATGGTTCTGGCTTTAATAATTACCATATCCTGTCCGTCGATATTAACTACCATGTCCTTTGTGATTTTAATGGGGGCATTGACAGTGGCTAAATCCCCTCGCAACGGCCACCAGCGGCTGGCGCTCCAATTGAAAATGGGGCTATTGACGGTGGGCGTACTGCCATCAGTGGTATAATAGATTTTGTCGGCATCGGAACCCTTGTTTTCCAACACCAATCCGGTATCTAGGGGCAAAGCTAAGCCAGAAGGCACATTTAACCGAGGCTGGTCCCATTTAACGGGGTCCTTGGTCATCAGCTCAATCCGATTGACCCTTTTCACAAACAAGGGGCTGACTTGCTCCGTAATCGCCCGTTGCCCCAGCACCAACAGCAAGGTATCTTTGTCATTCATATGTTCCGGATTATCGCTTCCTTCGGCACTAAGCAAGGCCAATACCGGCTCCACTTCCGCCGCTCCCTCGGGGGAACCGGCAATGCTGCCATCGCTATGATGGTTTTCCATCAACCCCGGGAAATAGTAACGTTTATCAGTCAGTAATTCTTTCACAGTAAAAGTGACGTCATAACCATCCCGGGAATAAAACCGCATTAAGGTGGCATCAGCGGTCAGTCCGGTCTGGTTAAATAGATCTTTTAATCTCACACCCCGGGCTATGTACCACTGTTTGGTGGGATAGGTGTTAACAGCACTGTAGACCTGCTCATATTGTTCCATCGCCTCAAGTTCAGATAGGGAGAACGTTACCGGCGTCTCCACCCCCGGGCCATAAATCTCCAGTGAATCGGCCGCCTGAGCTTTGGCCGACCCGGGCTGGGCCAGGAATAATAAAAGAGCAAGTATTAACAGCTTTGGTATTGTAAACGAACATCCACAGCAGCTCTTTATTGGAGCGACCTTCGCTTGTCTTATCATCTGTTCCCCTTCCAACCAGCTTTAATTTTATAGGAAATGAGAATATCAGTTTATTTTAAGATGGTGATCCTGCCGTTTTTTGAATCGTAACTTATATCACGTGCACCCAGCAGTTCGCTAATAAAGCGCAAAGGAACAAAGGTGCGCCCCGCCGGATGCAGTTCCGGTGGGCAATCGATGGTCTGAACCGCCCCATTGACGCGTACTTGAGCTGAATCTAAAGCAAGGACAATTTCTTTCTGATCCAGCTCCACCGTTATCCGGCCAGATTCTGAATCCCAGCCCAGCTCAGCCTGGAAAGCCTCACTAATGAAACGAAGCGGTACCAAAGTGCGGCCAGTTTCGGCTTTGAGATAAGGGGCCGCATCCAGCACAACAGATCTATTGCCAATGGTTGCTTGCTGCTGACCCACATTCAGGATAATGTTCATAGCCGAGTCGGGTTTTAATTCCTGATCTTGAAGTTGGTAGTCGAAGGTCACCACGGAACTGTCGGATCTCCCCGGCCCGATGGTAATAGCTTTGATGGTGGTGGCGCCAGTGATCGCTATTGGTCGGTTGATTTCAGCCAACTTATCCCGCCGCGACGTCCACCACCGTTTAGCAACGTAATTGTACATGGGGCTGTTTATGGTGGGATCGCTGCCATCTAAGGTGTAATGAACTTTGTCTTCATCGTTAAACGGGCTGCTGAGTTCTATCAAAGTACCGGCCGGAACAAACCCCGGGGCCGGGGTCGCTGTCGGCGGATCCCAAGTCAATATTTCGTCGGTAAGCACTTCTATCTTGGTTACATATTTGGCGAAACGGGGGTTGTTCTGGTGGGTTACCGACCGCTGTCCAAACAAAAGATGATTGGCGTCATTGGAGTCCAATTTCTCCCCTAGCCTAATCTCCATTTTGCTGTGATCGGAACAGCTTTGATGGGCAATCATCGGTTCTACTGGCACAGCGTTGGACGAATCAGCGAACATATGGCCTTCTAGACCGGCCTCGATAAAATTAGGAAAACGAAAGGCTGGTTCCTGGAGCAACTCCTGCACTGTGAATACAGCCTTAAAACCGTCGCTGGAGATAAAATTGATTTGGGTAGCATTTTCCCTTAAGCCCCCTGCCGCTGCCAGGAGGTCTTTAAGCCTTATCCCTTGACCGCGGTACCAAATTTTGCTGGGCCAAGTGTTAATGGAACTGTACCACTGGTCATACTGTTCTACTTCAGTGCCATCAGGTAAAATCAAGGGTGCTTTACCCCTTATCTGATCTGAAGATACCACAATCCCCTCCCCGCGCAGCCCAGGCCCGACAATTTCCAACTGGGGCCCGGCGGCAAAAGCCGGTTGCACCGCGGTAAAAGAAAAAAGTAAAACCAGCAGCAACAATACCCCCAGCGATAACAAGGAGCCTTTAACGCCCCAACCACCGGAAAGGTTCTTCGCCTTCACCTGAGAATGAAGGGCAAAAAAAGCCCTGTTCAAGCCCCCGCTCGGGGCCGGTTTCGTCTGCACCGACACCGTTAACGGACGGCGGGCAAACCATGCTTCCCTTATCCGGATAGGGGCTGACCTTTGTGCCGGCCCGCCGCCGGAATGTGAGGGCAACTTTGCTTTAACCGCTTTTGAGCAACGGCGAATTAACAAAAGAAAAAACGTCTTAACAGAAGACGTTTCCATACTTTTAGCCCAATTAATCAATATCATCATCTCCTTTCCATTTTGTCCGGGAGGCAACGCTGTTTCCAGCGCACCCTAACGGCCAGCGCCCATAGGCCATTACCCTTAGGGCGGCAAGCTCGGAGATATTTGTTTTACTTTTGTTTTGCTTTTCCTACAAAGGAATCTAGTTACATTTTATCCTACCGGCAGTTGCCTGGCAAGGGAAGAGGGCCAGCCAGGCCGGACCCAAAATTCTTTTATCTCCTACGCGCCGGGTAACGCGGTTGGCATCCAGATGCTCTAGCAGCGGCACCGCGTAGCGGCGGGAAGTTCCAAGCAAATCCCGGACTTCGGCTACGGTTATACTGCTGTTCTCCTTGATGAAAGCGATTACTTTATGCCCGGCCTGTTGATATGCAGCGGCAGTTAAAACAATATCGGCGGCAAGCTGGATAAGCTGCCCGCTATCTAATAAAAAAGTGATAAGCTCTTTTGCGTCCACGCCAAGGTCATGTTTGTCTATTATTTCACTGGGTGCTGGGGGGCTAAAAGGCTGGGCTTCCAGTGCGGTTATCAAAATTTGGGCTGCTTTTTCTTGCTCTGGGGTCAGTTTCACCTTATGGTTAGCCAACCGAATGCGGTCTCCTTTTATCGTTAAATCTTCCACCAAATTAAGGCTAAGTAGCGGCACTAGGAACCGGGCTGAGACTTGGGGGAAAAAGCGAGCCCGTACTTCTTCCAATGCTGCCCCAACCCGGAGCGGATAGCGTTTGTGATAGGCTGTTAAGGCTGCCCGGGCACGCTCTGCGGTCTGAAGCAATAGCTCCCGCCCCAAATAATACTTATTTCCTTCCACCATGATGGATATCACTTCATTGTCAGACTCCAATATGGCCAACGCTGTTTCGGCCTGTTCCAAGGAAACTCCGGCAGCTCGGGCCAGTTTCGGTGCTGTCTGCAAGGCCATACCGGCCGCGGTCAAGGCCTGAGCCACCAGGTCTTCCGGTGCTCCTTTCTCTTTTTGCCTAAGCTGGATCAACACTTTTTCATCACGCCGCTTGTGCCGTGTCGCCGCTGGCTCCAAAACTATTCCGCCGCCAATGGTGGTGGCCGGGGAATAGCTACGGATTACAAACCGATCGCCGCGCCGCACAGCAAGGTCTTGCTCCAACCGTAACTGCACCAAAGCTGATTCTCCCGGCCGGATCTCATCGCCTTCCAATAAGCAAACCCGCCCCAGGATCTCGGCTGCACCGGTATGCACCCTCACCCGCTGCTGATGTTCCACCGGATTTTTAGTGGAGGCTAAAATCAAAAGCCGGACATCCACCAACGCCGATGGGGTAAGGGAACCAGGGGTGGCCACTACAGCACCGCGCTCCACATCTTCGATTCCCAGCCCGGCCAGGTTAAGGGCCACCCGCTGGCCGGCAACCGCCTGGGCAGATCTTTGATCGTGAACTTCCAGTTGTCGAACGCGGGCCTCAAGCCGGCCGGGATAAACCAGCACTTGATCCCCTACCTGCACGGTACCGGAAATCAAAGTCCCGGTGATTACCGTACCAAAGCCGGGTATAGTGAAAACGCGGTCCACCGGCAACCGAAATGGGCCGCCGATTTCCCGCTCCGCAACTGCATCGGTAGCTTTGTCGATGGCTTGAAGGAGTTCAGCCACCCCGTGCTTTGTCAGGGCCGAAACCCAATAGATTGGCGCTTCCGCCAAAAAAGTAGCCTGGACCGCCAGGCGGACATCATCCTCCACCAATTCCAACCATTCTTCATCGACCAAATCGGCCTTGGTCAACACAATGAGCCCGTTTTTTACCCCGCTTAATTGTAAAATATCCAAATGCTCCTTAGTCTGAGGCATAACGCCTTCATCGGCTGCCACCACCAGCAACACTAAATCAAAGCCGCCCACCCCGGCCAGCATATGCTTGATGAAGCGTTCATGGCCGGGAACATCCACGACGCCGGCGCGGCGACCGCTGGGCAAATCGAAGGGCGCAAAGCCCAGTTCAATGGAAATGCCGCGTTCCTTTTCCTCTCGCAACCGATCGGTGTCGTGGCCGGTGAGGGCTTGAATTAAGGTTGTTTTGCCATGATCCACATGGCCGGCAGTGCCAATAATAATATGCTTCGTCATGGGAGCACTCTCCTTACAAGTTTGGTTGCTATCTGCTATTTTCCGATAGGCTGACAAAAAGTAAAAATACAAGTACGGCAATAAGACCGAGATTTGGGCTCACACCAAGGTACAGTTCCGCCGCTTGATAAACCACAGCGGCCACCAATCCTAATAGGCCGAACATAAAAGTGTCGGTTAAAACATTATCTAAATAGGGGCTGGCCCGTTCCCGCCAACATAAGACCAACAGCAAATCGCCGGCTAGAAGGGTAAGCATGAACACAAAGGGCCCAAACAACCATGGACTTAACTTGGTTGCCAATAAATTAAATAGCCAAAAAGCAGCGGGGCCCAATACGATTAGTTCAATTATAAATATTCGTGCCGGCACTATCTAACTCCTCCGCGCTGCTCTTACCACAGCCATCAGTAGTAGTCGTTCTTCTCCTGGTGACACAGTCCTTAAATC
>DATERQ010000096.1:0-4913 GCA_035271345.1 bacterium
GGGCAGATACTATGTTACCAAAACCGATGTTAATAAGTCTAATGGCCATTTGAAGAACACTCCTTTGCCATAGGCGCTAAATTCCTTATTCGATGTTTTGAGCCTGTTCGCGCATTTTTTCCAGTTCTGCTTTGCATTGTACCACTAAAGAACTTATGTCAATATCTTGGGCTTTGGAACCAATAGTGTTTATTTCGCGATTGGCTTCTTGCAATAGGAATTCCAATCTTCTGCCCACCGGCTCTTCTAATTCCACGGTAGCCTGCAGTTGATCTAAATGGCTGCGCAGCCGTACAATTTCTTCATTGATATCGGCCCGTTCAGCCATTAAGAGAATTTCTTGGGTTAATCGCGCCTCATCCACTATAGCCTCTGCATCTAGTGTAGCCAATCGTTCCCGAAGCTTATTCCGGTAATTAGATGGCACCAGCGCTGCTTTTTCTTCAATACGATAACTGAGCCTTCTCAGTGTGGTCGCACAGGCTAGAAGATCGTGTTTTAATGCTTCTCCTTCTCGACGACGCATGGCTATTAGATCGCATAAAGCTGCCTCGAGTGCAGCGCTGCAAGCAGGCCACAGCAGGTTTAAATCCAACTCGCGGTCTTCTAGGGTAACAACCTGTGGTAGACCTAAAATTACGGTCGGCGTTACATCATATTCTAAAGAAAAATCATCACTTAATTGCTGCGCGGCAGAGATATAAGCCTGGGCCAGTTGCCTATCAACAGTAACTTCCTGAGGCCATCTTTCCCCTCGGACACTAACCCTTACTTCCACCCTTCCTCGAGACAGCTTTGACGATAAATGATGGCGAATTCGTTCCTCCCAAGGACCAAGTTCACGGGGTAGGTGCAAAATATACTCTCCAAAGCGGTGATTTAAAGCCCTAATCTCCACGGTAAAAGTTCGCGTCCCAGCTTGCGCCAAACCGCGACCAAAACCAGTCATGCTATGCATGTTAATACCGTCTGGCAAAGGTAATGCCATGTTTCCGCATCCGCTCCACTGCCTCGCTCAGGCGTTCTTCGTTACAGGTGAGGGCAATTCGAAAATAACCCTGTCCGTGCTTTCCATAACCGTTACCAGGGGCAACGTTTACACCTGCTGTTTCCAATAAAAAAGTAGCAAAAGAAGGGGATGTATATCCCTCTGGCACTGGCGCCCACACATAAAAGGTGCCCATAGTAGGTTCCAACTCCCAACCAAGACTATTTAGTCCTTTAATCACCACATCACGGCGGCCGCTATAGATATGGTTCATGCGGGTAATAAAATCTTGGGGACCAGAAAGGGCTTCGATGCCCGCATATTGCACCGCATTAAAGACGCCGGAGTCGATGTTGGTTTTAATTACTGATAGGGCTGCCAACACATCTTTATTTCCTACTGCAAAACCTAACCGCCAACCGGTCATGTTATAGGGTTTAGATAAAGAATTAAATTCAATGCCGATATCTTTGGCTCCAGGGGAGGCCAAAAAACTAGGGGCTTTGTAACCATCAAAAGTAGTCTCACAGTAAGCAAAATCATGGCAGACAACAATATTATGTCGACGAGCAAAATCCACTGTTCGAGTAAAAAACTCCGGTGTAGCCACTGCAGCGGTGGGATTATTGGGATAATTAATGAAAAGCAGTTTTGCCCTGCGCGCTGTTTCCGGATCCACAGACTTATAATCAGGTAAAAAACCTGTTTCCGGTTTTAACGGCAGAGTAAAAGGCACTCCGCCGGCTAGCAAAGTGCCGGTATTATAGACAGGGTATGCCGGATCAGGCACCAGGGTCACATCTCCAGGATCAACAAACGCCCAACAGATATGGGCTATGCCCTCTTTGGATCCAATCAAAGCCATCACTTCAGTTTCCGGATCCAGTTCAACCTGGTGACGTTTCCGATACCAATCAGCCACGGCCTGTTTAAATTGAACCATGCCTTCATAGGGTGGATAACGGTGCGTGGCGGAGTCCGTAGCCGCCTCTTTTAGGGCTTCTATTACATTGCAAGGGGTTGGTTGATCAGGATCGCCAATTCCCAAATCAATTACATCTACACCTCGGGCCCGGGCACGGGCTTTGAGCTTATCGATTTCGGCAAATAAATAGGGTGGAATGGCAGCTATTCGCTGTGCTGGTTTAATCATATGTATCCTCCTTTTTTTGCCACTAACCTATTTAGGTCTACCGGAGTGGCAGCAAGTCCATTTTAGCCTAAATTTACTGTCCTAAGCCGAATTAAAGGTGCCGTCAAAAACATGAGTTGCCGGTCCGGTCATATAAATATGATCGTCTTCCTTCCATTCAATCCACAATTCTCCGCCCGGGAGTACTACCCAAGCCTGCCGGTTTACACGACCGGCCATAGTAAGCGCTGCTACCACAGCACAAGCGCCAGTACCGCAGGCCAAGGTGGGGCCGGCACCTCGTTCCCACACTTTTACCAACAGGCGGTCCCGCTCCAGCAGTTGAACAAAATGAACATTAGTCTTATGGGGAAACGCCGAATGATGTTCTACTTTGGGCCCCAATTCCCGCCAGGGAATCTGTTCTAAGCTATTTACCTCTATAATAACATGGGGATTACCCATGGACACGGCTGTAAAAACAAGCTGCATTCCATTCACCTTAAGCCTGTCTTCTATCACCGGACCATCACCATAGCCTTGCACCGGAATATTGTTAGCCTTAAAAATTGGGCGCCCCATGTCCACGCAAACAGCAGAAACTTGTCCACAGTCCGTGAGCAACCGAGGACGTATAATGCCAGCCATGGTCTCCACTTCAAACTCGGTTTCCTCGGTAAGACTACGTTCATATACGTACTTGGCAAAACAGCGGATACCGTTACCGCACATTTCAGCTTCACTACCATCGGCATTCAGAACACGCATCTTAAAAGGTGATTTCTTACCGGGCAAAACAAGAATTAACCCATCGGCACCAACCCCAAAATTGCGGTCGCAGATCCTACGTGCCAACCGGCTAAGTTCTTCATCATTGGTAACAGGCAACCCTTCCATAAGCACGAAATCGTTCCCTAAACCATGTAATTTGGCAAAATGCACCCTCTATTCCCTGCTTTCAAGTATTATTACCCATTATATCAAGGGGGCGCCGTTCTGTCCATCGGAAAGCCCAAAGCACACCTTGCATCAGCAAACTGGAACCAGCTACCAAGATCACCACTCCCCATTCTTCCAAAGTTAAAGGGACCGTAGAAAAGATGTGATAGAAGGTGGGTTTATATAGAACAGCCCATTGCAGACCAAAAGAAACTGCCACGGCCAATAACAAATAAGGATTGCCAAATAACCCCACCGCAAACACAGATTGATGCTCACTTCTACATTCCAGTACATGGAACAACTGCTGCATTACTAGCACTGTAAAAGCAAGGGTGCGAGCCAGGGTTAAATGCCCACTGGTAAGGCCCAGCATAAACACCGCCACCGTTAGAAAACCCATGGTAAGTCCGCGAAAGATGATTTTCCTTCCTAATCCGCGTGAAAATATGCTTTCATTTCTGTCCCGTGGAGGTCTCATCATAATATTTTCAGTTGGTGGGTCAAAACCCAATGCCAAAGCCGGGAAACCATCAGTAAGCAAATTAACCCACAAGATTTGAATTGGCAACAGCGGTAGTGGTAAAGCCAACAAAGCCGCTATCAGCATGGTCACCACTTCCCCGGTATTGCTGGACAACAAATAGCGAATAAATTTCCTAATGTTGTCGTAAATAGCCCGTCCCTCCTCCACAGCAGCCACAATAGTGGTAAAATTATCATCTTCTATTACCATATCCGCAGTTTCACGAGCAACATCAGTGCCCGTAAGCCCCATGGCAATACCAATATCCGCTTCTTTCATGGCGGGGGCATCGTTAATACCGTCACCAGTCATAGCCACAACTTCCCCTCGTCTTTTCAAGGCTCGGACTATACGAAATTTGTGGCGCGGGCTTACCCGAGCATAAATGCTAACTATTTGAGCCTTTTCTTCCAATTGCCTCTGGGACCAACTATCCAAATCAGCACCGGTAGCAACACCATCTTGCCAGTTTAGGCCTAATTCCTCAGCAACTGCCACCGCCGTGGTCCGATGATCGCCAGTAATCATTATGGTCCGGATCCCCGCTTGCCGGCAACGTGCGATAGCTTCCTTCACCCCAGGTCGTGGAGGATCATTTAACCCCACCAGTCCGACCAAAGTCAATCCTTGTTCCAAATCCGGGCCTAGATCACCTTCAAAGCCCACTAAATCTCGATAAGCCACCGCTAATACTCGCAGCGCCCGGGACGCCATGCATTCATTTTTCGTGCTCCATTTTTCTTTCGCCACCTGGTTTAATGGTTGTATACTCTTGGGGCCTTTGTACACTGAGCAACAGCGGGCCAACACGATATCAGGTGCTCCCTTTACCACTAACCGGACCACACCATTAAACTCGTGCAAGGTACTCATGCGCTTACGATCAGAATCAAACGGCAGTTCCCCCAACCGTGGGTATTTGCGCTCTAAAAACCCTCGGACTAATCCCGCTTCGGCTGCTTTTACCGCCAGGGCTGCCTCAGTGGGATCCCCTTCAGCAGTCCAAAGACTACCCTTTTTACCCTGGTGGCGCCATAAGTCTGTTATTTCTATCCCTTGCCGCTTAAGTATGGCATCATTACAAAGGGCAGCCAGGGTCAACAGAAAACTCTGATCTACACCCGCAATTTCCCTTACAGTCATTTTATTTTCCGTTAGAGTGCCGGTCTTATCTGCACAAATAACCGATGCACAACCCAAGGTTTCCACTGCTGGCAATACTCTGATCACCGCTCGCCGTTTAGCCATTCGTTGCACCCCGACAGCCAAAGACAAGGTGACCACAGCCGGCAGCCCCTCGGGGATAGCCGCTACCGCTAGGCTAATTC
>DATERQ010000097.1:0-4475 GCA_035271345.1 bacterium
TTGTAGTGGCGCTGTAATGAATAGGTTTTCCCCCATTGTTGTTGATCGTAATCACCAAAATAATCTAGGGTAATTAGTGCATAATCCTGCCTTTTGCAGTTGGCCACCGCTTCAGCCAAACCCCTGGTACTGAAACCCACCACCAATAGCTTCCGCAATGCCACTCCCCCCGCCTGCTCTACTCAACTGAATTATACACCTAAACATCATCTGTAACCAGGCTTTATCGACACTGAAGCACTCCGCACACCCCACAATACGTAAAAGCAGGCAACAGGGGCCAAAGGGCAGCGATGCTGGACTAATTCAAATCGCTGCTTACCTTGGCCCCCGCAACCTACTTACAAACTAAGCCCCGTTCATTAGGCCAGCGAATTGCCAACCTTTTTGTATTGAATTAGAATTTAAACAGCATCGTGCCAATTACAATGATGGTGGCGCTTGAGAAAGATAGTGACGGCGCAGTCTTTGCAAACCCGGGCTGGCGAACCAGGAACCTCTGGATTTAAAGCAATGATATTGGTCATAAGAGTTGCGGTGACGGGCTCACTGGTTAACAGGCACGGGAAGTCTGCCAAGCGCATCAAGGCTGAAAACCGAACGGTGATACCACAAGCTGGATAGGTGTAGCGCTGAGGATTGGCTATGACTTCATTGTCATCAATGGGATCTAAGTCAACTGGAATACCTTTTACCTTTCCGCCATTTCCAATGGGTTCAACTTCCAAGATCTTGGTGCCGCGGTGGATCATATCAAGAAAGTCCACATTATGCAGTTCGGCGGCAGCAGCCCGACCTGGGTTTAGTTGTACATAGTTATGGAAACGTGTGGTCAGTAAGTCAATCACCATTGGGGCCGTAAATCCGTCTTTCTCCAAGATATAAGCAGCCCCACATGCAGTAGAACCAGTGGCAACACTGAGCACATCGTAAACACTGTCGAAACCTTGTTCCAAGCCTCTGTTAAGAGTGTTAGCCAGAACATCGGTCTCTGCTTCCAGAATCGCCATCACCACATCATCTTTGGCCATATTGTACATGGACTGAGCGATATGGTGCCCGATGTCACCGACACAATAGGCTGGAACGGTAACAATGTTGCCATAATGAACTCCTGCTTCTACCGCTTTAAGAACTAGCGGTCTCATCCGCTCTTTATAGCCCAGCATAAATTTTTTGACATCGAAAGATTCATGTCCGCCATCGGTCATAAGCTTCGTTTGGGCTTCAATGGGCTCTTTATAGACCATTTGTAGCATTTCGATCTCATCCTGAACGGCTTGGGCCACGGTGGCACCGGCTTCAAGCGAAGCAGCAAAGGCAGCCCCGATACCGTAAGAAGTGTTCATTCCCCAAGACTTGGCCGACAAAATGGCCTTTTTGTGGGCAGTAGGAATATCCACTCTCTTTAAAATCTCATTTGCCACATTAGTGGTGGAACCAGGACAAAAAGCAAAGTCTACCACACAGGTAGGACCGTACATCCCACCATAACGCCTTACCGCCTCTCGGCCCACATAGGCTTCGTTGGCCGCGATGCCATCAACAAAGGTATCAACTGATTTTTTGAAGCTGGCATCTTCCTCCATCAGGATCTCCAGTAGTGGTGGTGTTTGATAATGCTCCACAAAAGGATCATCTTCAGGCCGAATGTAGTCGGTTAAACCTTTCAGAACCTCGTTATGGGCATTTACTGATTGGACATGAAGATCGATAACCTCGGGGGACTGCCCTTCCCCAGCAGTCATGCCGTTAACAGCATCCACATATGGTTGGGCATCGCTCAGTTTAAACTTTTGTCCCCGCTTTTCCTTGATCACTTCAATGTCTGCCCGCTGGGCCGCTAGGGCTTCGTTAATCATCTTTTCATGGATGGCCTTGGACATGGACAATTCCCCTTTCTGTTTAAATAAGATTGATTTATACCGCGTTTGCCGGTAGACGGGCTACCAAACCAGACATCACCTCCCTTATAAACGCGGTTTCCACCCATTATACATGCAACATTTATGCCACCATTGGTAATATTGCGCCTAATCTAATCATACCAAGCCCCTGGGGCTATACATCTTTCCGTTCGCCCGTTCCCAATCCTGTTTCATACCAGTACGATTTTGTCAACCTTAAGCGGTTAAAACCAGAGGATGTAAACTTTAGTAGCCTTTCGTTTCATTGTTGGACATGGTTCGTTATGAAGCATCCAGCCGGAACGGTTCCAGTTCGATGGCGTAGCGCTTCAGCTTTCGGTACAATGTAGTGCGGCCGATGCCCAAGAATGACGCCACTCTACTGACGTTTCCTTGGTAGACTTTCAGCGCCCTGACAATGGCCTCCCGCTCTACCGCCGCTAAGCAGCTTCCCTCAGCCGTAGTTGAAGGTATGATTGGCGGCGATTGAGCGGAAGAAATGCGGGCTGGAAAGTGCTTTAGCTGAAGGGGCCCTTTCGCTGACACATGTAGCGCTTGTTCTATAGCATTTTGCAGTTCCCGGACATTGCCTGGCCATTGATAGTGTAAAAAAATATTTTCCATTTCTGGGTCCATTACAGCTTTTCCATAACCTAATTGACCTGAAAAACGATGCAGGAAATGGTGGGCCAGCAAAAGGATATCCTGGCCTCGTTCTCGCAACGGGGGTATGCTTAGTTCAACTACACTAAGGCGGTGGAATAAGTCTAATCGGAATTGGCCATCATTTACTAGTTTAGCAATGTTTTTATTGGTAGCCGCAATGAATCTAACGGTAATTGCAACTGGCGCATGACCTCCAATCCTGATTACTTGTTTTTCTTCCAGGACCCTAAGCAAGGTAATCTGGGTCTCCAACGGAATATCACCAATTTCGTCAAGGAACAAGCTCCCTCCACTGGCAAGTTCAAACTTACCCGGTCGGCCGCCGCGCTTGGCCCCGGTAAAAGCGCCTTCTTCATAGCCGAATAATTCGCTTTCCACCAAATCCCGCGGCATGGCGGCACAATTTATAGCAACGAAAGGCCCATCGCGCCGGGGACTAGCATTATGGATGGCTTGGGCGAATAAATCCTTTCCGGTACCGCTCTCACCCATTATAAGGACAGTGGAATCTGTACGAGCTATGCGTTTAGCGATATCCATCACTTCTACGAATTTTATATCCTCTCCAACTAAATCGTCAAACACAAACCGGGCCTGGGAGCCGGCCATGCGGGTTACTAGACGCTGCACTGTTTTCAGTTCCCGAAAGGTTAGTACCATCCCAATTACCCCATGCTGGGAACGTACTTGCTGGCAGGAAACAGTAAGGCGCAATCGACGGTTTTGAAAATTTACTGCCAACTCCCGATCACAAAAACCTTCACGGCCAGTCTTGATTAAGCGCAACACAGGAAACGAACGCTGAAATACCTCTTCCACCGATTTACCCAAACATTCTTTCGGCTCCAATCCGAAAAGTCTCCCAGCTACGCGATTCATTTGGGCTATAATGCCTTTATTGTCAACAAAAATTAATCCTTCTGAAATAGATTGCAGTACTGCCTCCAATTCGTCGGTGGCCTGCTCTAACCTGAATTGCCTTTCTATCGTCGCAGCCATTTCAATAACCATACGTAAACTATGGGCACTAAACTCTTCTTGCCGGCCCGCTACGGCAAAAACTGCCATTAATTGTCCAGCAGGATCAAATAAAGGAGCAGCGGCGCAATATACCCCGTGCAATGCTTCGAGGTAATGTTCGGCGCCAATCACCTGACATGCGTTCCGGCTTTGTAGAACAAGACTAATGGCATTCGTTCCTTGCTCTTCTTCATGCCAGCGGACCCCGGGTTTAAACACTACAACACCATTGGGGAATAGTGGATTTCCGTGCTCGCTCGCGGTTAAAGTGTAACCATCCCTATCGCAGAGAAATATTACTCGGTGCGGTTGCGGCAGCATATTTAGCCGCTCCACAAATAACCTGCTGACAGATAGAACGGGGGCTGCAACCGACAAGCATTGCCGTAGTTCTTCCTCGTTTAAACGTGGAAATCTGGCTTCTTTAAAAGGATTTAGCCCTTGGCGTTGACATTTCTGCCAAGAGGCCAAAATTGCCGGGCGAACTCCCGTTACCGGTTTTTTATTTGTGGTAAACCGTTCCCAGCAGTTTTTTACCTCCCCATAACCCATGCGTTATCATCCTTTTTTTAGAAGCACCAAGGCTCCTTTGTTTTGTGGCGACAAACAGCGGATATCGGCCGGCACTTCTTTTTTATGGAGATAGGAAATAAGCTCCTTTTTAATTTCTTCACCCAGAGCCTTGCATTCGACCACACCATACAGTGTGGGTCCCCAGGAGCTTTGACCCGCTCCAGTAGCACCGGAATTTAGTAACAAACGCACAATGCCTTCAGCCGCCGGATGGCTATATAACCCCCCTTGCACAGCGGAAAACTGTTTGCCTATAATCCATTGAATTTCTGTTAGGGCTTGCCCAAAAGCATCTATGTTTACCTCCAG
>DATERQ010000098.1:0-4835 GCA_035271345.1 bacterium
GTTACCGTCGTTGTCAGTGGTCTGGCCCACAATTCGACCAGGCAGCCGGCGCACCAGCTTTTGTTTTGCCGCTAAAAAGCCCAACAGCGGACCGCCAAAACTAGGATCATTGCCTAAACTTTGGCCATCCCCCACCACAAGATCAGCCTCCGTCGGCGGTTCTAATATACCAAGGCTGATGGGATCGGCCACCACAATAAGTAGTGCCTTGTAGTCAGCCAGTATTTCGGCCACCGCGGCCAGGTCTTCCACAATCCCAAAGAAGTTGGGCGACTGGATAATAACACAGGCCGTGTCCTTATTTACACTGGCAGCAATGGCATCGAAATCCAGCCCGCCATCTGCACCGGGCACTTCCTTGATCGGGAACCCCTGTGGGGTAATATAAGTGGACAGCACCGTGCGATAAGCCGGGTTAACCGTATCGGCAACCACCACTTCCGTATTGCGGGTGGCATTCACAGCCACCAAGGCCGCTTCAGCCACGGCTGTAGCCCCGTCATACAAAGATGCATTGGATACATCCATACCGGTAAGCTCACAGATCATATCCTGATATTCAAACATGGCCTGCAAAAAACCTTGGCTGGTTTCCGGCTGATAAGGGGTATAAGCGGTATAGAACTCATTGCGCGCCCATAACTGCCGGACTGCGCTAGGCACATAATGATCGTAGACTCCAGCGCCCAAAAAGCAAGCATAGTCATTTAAATTGGCATTTTTAGCGGCCATGGAGTAAAAGTAGTCAAGCAATTCCGGTTCGGCCAGGGGAGCGGGTAAATCCAGTTCTCGATCCAATCTTACTTCGGCTGGAATATCATCGAATAGATCTTCTACTGCATTTATTCCCAAAGTCTTGAGCATAGCTGCCCGCTCTTCATCAGTATGGGGCAGATAATGCCGACTCATCCTTATGCCTCCTCTTCTAAAACCTTCTCATAGCCTTCCGCCGTGAGAAGTTCGTCTATTTCTTCCTCGTTATCAAAGCTAAGGACTATCATCCAGCCGTCGCCGTACGGGTCTTGGTTAACCAATTCCGGGCTGTCTTCTAAATCTTCGTTCACTTCCAGTACCGTGCCTGAAACCGGAGAATAAATATCTGAAGCAGCCTTCACTGATTCCACCACGGCAATGCTATCTTTGGCTTCAAACCTCTCCCCTACTTCCGGCAGCTCCACAAAGACCACGTCGCCTAATTGATCTTGGGCATAGTCAGTAATTCCAATATAGGCTTTATCACCTTGAACCCGAACCCATTCGTGGGACTCAAGATAACGCAAGGTTTCCGGTATTTTTGACATCATTTTCCCCTCCGGTAAAATGGTAGTGAAACAACCTGGGCTTTGACCAGGCGTCGGCGAACCTGAATCTCCAGCTCAGAACCCACAGCACTCCATTTGGGCTTGACAAAACCAAACCCAATAACTCTACCCAGTGTCGGCGAGAAAGACCCGGAAGTAACCTGGCCAATTTCCTCGCCTTCCTGGAGAATTTCGCAATCACTGCGAGGGATAGCGCGTTCCATAGTCTGAAACCCCACCAGCCGCCGGGACAGCCCATCACTAACCTGTTTTTGCAGGGTTTTTTTACCGATAAAGTCTTCTTCCTTATCCAGTTTAACAAAAAAATCTTGTCCGGCTTCCAAAGGACTGATATCTTCACCCAATTCATTTCCGTATAAAGGCAACCCCGCTTCCAGGCGCAAGACATCGCGGGCTCCTAAGCCGGCTGGTATAAGCCCGTCTTCCTCACCAGCCTCTAGCAAAGCCTCCCAAATCGAGGTTAAATGCTGCCGGCCAGTGTAAATTTCAAACCCATCTTCGCCGGTGTAGCCAGTTCGAGAAACAAGGCATTTGACCCCGGCCACCTCAACTTCAGGCACAAGCCGAAAATACTTAATTGCAGCCAAATCCGTTGCCGTCACTTTAGCCAAAATTTCTGCCGCCGCCGGTCCTTGAATAGCCAACTGCCCTTCCTCCGCCGATAAATTTTCAACCTTCACTCTACCTTGCTGCTGCTCCAGCAACCACTCGAAATCTTTGTCAGTATTGCTAGCATTCGTCACCAGCAGATATTCATCATCCCGGAGCCGATAAACCAAAATATCATCCACAATGCCGCCGTTTTCTCGACAGAGGAATCCATACAGAGCCTGATTGTCCTTCAACCTGCCAACATTGTTTGTCAGCACGCGCTGCAAATAGGCAAGGGCATCAGAACCGCTGACCAGGATTTGACCCATATGGGAGATGTCGAACAAAGTTGCTTTAGTACGCGTCGCCTTCGTCTCATCGATAATGCCCGTATACTGAACCGGCATTTCCCAGCCGGCAAACGGTACCATCTTACCGCCTAGCTGCCGGTGAACTTCAAACAAAGACGTCCGCTTCAGGCTAGTCATGGGTGCCCCCCTTTCCTTGATTTAATTAACCCCACCAATGTGAGTGTTATATAGTCATAGTTTATCATAATTGGCCGCGATAAGCAACGAACCCATATGTTATTTCATTAACAGTCATGACATTAAAACCCAAGCTCGGTATCCCAATTACCCGCTCCAGGCTATTGTTAAAAGGGTTGACTTCCTTTGGTTTTTAAGCCTTATCAGATACCCCAAGAGGATTGGTAAATAATATTACCCAAGGCCAAAGATAAAATCCTTAGTGATATGTCCCTAGATGAAACATATACCGAAACAGAGGCGCATTGGGGTAGCAGAGGGCAGTAACTATTGGCAAACTAAGAAAGTACAGCTGTATATCTAAGAAGACATCAGTGTAGCAGATGCTTTTTAGTTATACGCCCCCACTTCATTGCTATCTAGAGCCCTCCTTATTATCATCCCGGGCCCTCCTTATTGTTATCCAGAGCCTTCTTATTGTCATCCCGAGCGCAGCGAGGGATCTTTAGCCCCTACCTCCTGAGAGCCTGGCAAGATCCTTCGGCTAAAGCCTCAGGATGACAATGAAGAAAGGCTCTTTTATTGACATCCCGAACCCCTTTTCAATGTCACCCCAGGCGTCCTTTTTACTGTCACCCGAGCCTTTTTATTGTTATCCAGAGCATTCTTTATTGACATCCCGGGCTTTCTTTTTATTGTCATCCCGAGCGCAGCGAGGGATCTTTACCAATACACTACCCCTTAAACTTAGCCGCCCAGCGACCCCAATCCCGGGCCTGTACCCGTTACAACGCCCAGTCGCCCATGGCTTTCGCACCCTTCTGAACACCACCATTCCAGGCGCCCACAGCCCCTCTCCTAACGGGGAGCAGCCAACAACGATAATAGCTTTGTCCCGATACTCCTTCCTCTCGGTTCCGGTTTTACAAATAAATCTTCCACATAAATACCGGGCCGACCCAAAAAGGATCTCAGCCTTTCTTTATAAGAAGCCGCTGGCAAGAAAAAGGTATTAGCGCAATGCTACAGAATAATACTATTGATACAACATTATTGGCTTATCCATACTGAAGGAGGATGTTGGGATGGCATATGATTATGCTGGCAAGGTGGTTATAATTACTGGTGGCGGCCGGGGGCTGGGGGCACAAATTACTAGGGCTTTTGCTAGGAGTGGCGCTTCCATCTTGATCACTGGGCGCAATGAGGCACCACTTAAAGAAACATGTGACAGCCTGCAAAGAGAGTTTGGTGCTGATATTACAGCAAAGGTTGCCGATGGAAGTGATGAGGAAAAAGTCAAAGAGACTGTTGCTTGGCTGGTAAATAAATATGGACGAATAGATGTGTTGATAAACAACGCCCAGGCGTTGGTACACGGAGTCGCGTTAGAAAAACAAACAACGGCAAATTTTGATTTGGCATTTAAAACCGGGGTATACGCAACATTTTACTATATGAGAGCCTGTCTGCCCTATCTAAAGGAAACCAAAGGAAGCATTATTAATATGGGCTCAGCCGCTGGCATCATTGGCATGGAAGGGTTTGCTTCCTACGCCGCCACCAAAGAAGCCATTCGAGCATTAACCCGGGTGGCAGCAACTGAATGGAGCAAATACGGGATTAATAGCAATGTTATCTGTCCGGCTGTAAGTACGCCAGCCTTGCTTGAATGGTCAAAGCTGCATCCGGAAGAGTATGACCAGGTGATGGCCGGCACGCCAATGAAGGCCTTTGCTGATGGGGAAACTCATGTTGGAGGAACCTGCCTGTTTTTGGCTAGCCCAGCGGGGAAATTTATTACTGGGCGAACAATTGATGTGGATGGCGGTCAGTATTTGCGCCCCTAAAGAGATCCAAGTTAAGGTTTCTGTTGGCAAACCACCAAACACATCATGGGTACCATATTTGTCTAAGACAGGACGGGCTTTAGAAACACCTCGTGATTGGCTCAACCTGGGACAGCGGAAACGGGTACACAAATTTAAGAACTACTGCTGTTGACACCTGGATAACCCTGTGTTAATATTTTGGTGCAAAACAATTTACAAAGTGGGCCATTAGCTCAGCTGGCAGAGCACCTGACTCTTAATCAGGGTGTCGCAGGTTCGAGCCCTGCATGGCCCACCACTTGTACCAAGGGTTACAGGGTTTTTGAATTTCTTACAAGCGGTAAAAACAGCGGTTTCGCTGCCAATCCGCTGCCAATGGGTCAAAGAAAATTAGCAGGGGTTGCGTCCCTGCTAGTGTTAGAATGGTTATATATTTACTGGTCTTAGCTCTGCTGTTCAGCAGGGCCTTTTTCTTTTATCAGGCCGTTTAACGTAGCCGCTGCCGCTTCGTCCAGTCCCGGGGTCAAATGGCTGTACAAGTCCAAAGTCATGGTAATGGAGGAGTGTCCTAGCCGCTCCTGTACCACCTTGGGATGAACACC
>DATERQ010000099.1:0-6095 GCA_035271345.1 bacterium
GAATATAAGTGAGTGCTACCTTCACCACTGCGCCTATGGCCAGGCTACGAACAGGCAACCCAGTCCGTCCGAGCCCCTGCAAAATACCGGCTGTGGTCTGGTGTAAACCAAGAAATAAACAAATGGCTGCTGAGGCTGATAGCGCTGGGCCGGCTTCAGGGCTGGCATATAGCAAGCTCATAATTGGTTCCGCCAACAAATATAGCCCCGCCGCCGCCGGTAACTGAAGCAAAATGGTAAATCTCATCGCTGCCCCAATGTACTTTTTTAACTGCAAGGGACTGCGAGCGGCTGATACTGCCGGAACCAGGCTCACACCCAAGGCTCCGGTTAAAATGATGGGCAAATTGATCAAGGTGGCGGCCATTTCGGATAGCTGACCAAATAGAGCCGTGGCTTCTTTAACAGTGTACCCGGCCGCTTCTAACCTTACCGGTACTAACAGCACGTCCATGTTTTGCATAATCGGCATCATTAAGCTGGACATGGTGACCGGAATGGCCAGGCCCAAAATTTGCTTCAGTATCTGTTGCCAGGCTTGAGGCCAAGGAGCAAGGGACAAAGAACGGGAAGAAGGTCGGCGTCGATAGCTCCACAAAACAACTCCAGCCCCAATTGATCCTGTCACGGCACCGAAGGTAGCCCCGGCGGTGGCAAATTCCAGCCCATATGGCAACAACAGGTAACCCAAGGCTAAAGCCGTAGTTGCCCGCAATAGTTGCTCTACCACTTGTGACACCGCCGTCGGCCGCATATCTTGGAACCCTTGAAAATAACCGCGGGACACAGAGTTAATTGCCACTAACAATACCGCTGGAGCAATAGCCAGTAGTGGCCAAAGAGCCCTGGGATCACGGATTACCCCGCCAACTACAAATATCCAGGCCAAAACGGCTGTCAAAACCGCAAAAAAAGTTCCGGAAATGAAAAGAAACCGATTCGCCACCTTAAATACCGCTGTGGCCCCTTCGGATTCATTCAAGGCCATTTTCTCCGCCACCAATTTAGAGATCGCTACCGGGATCCCAGCAGTGGACAAAGCCAGGATCATAGTATACAGCGGGTACGCCATTCCGAACAGCCCCATACCTTCGGAACCGATCAAGCGCGCCAACGGGATCCTAAAAGCCGCCCCCAGTATCTTGCTGACAATCCCAGCCGCCGCTAGCCACGCTGCTCCGCCCAAAAAGGACTGGCCCGTTGACATGGTTTCACTTCCCCTAATAGACTACCTTCTGCATTATACCAAAAAGGAGCCCAGTTTCAAACCAGGCCCCCATTATACTCTATCAACCCAGCATTTCACCAACGGTTTAATCCGGGTGAGCGGGATTATTATTGTTCCATTTGTTTGGCTAAAAAACCAGCAGCAGTCTCAGCTAGTTTCACTTCTAAATCACCGAATCTGGTTCCAAGGGACTTAGACAAAATCACCACCGCCCCGATGGGATCGCCTTCGGCAACGATGGGAGCGATAACTTCAGCGCTAAAGCGGCAATCTCCGTTGTTAGTAAGATATTGGGAACAATCCTTGTCCCCTTCGGAATTGTTGATGAGAACTGTCTGGCGTTCCTCCATAATTTTTTCCATTGCTCCGCTGACAGGCTGGTCAATAAATTCTCGTCTGGGGGCCCCGGCAACAGCAATGATAACATCGCGATCACAAACACAAGCAATATGACCCAGGGTCTCTGCTAATGAATCTGCATATTCTTGGGCAAACTCGCTCAACTCACCGATGGGGGAGTATTTCTTAAGGATAACCTCACCTTCACGGTCGGTGAATATTTCCAAAGGGTCACCCTCACGAATACGCAAAGTGCGGCGAATTTCTTTTGGGATTACCACCCGGCCCAAATCGTCAATACGTCGTACAATACCCGTTGCCTTCACATTCCACCCCTCCTTCACCTGGTATCCGGAAACTGTTTCACAGATAGTATATAGAGCCGCTGACACTTTTATTCATTTTTGCCGGGGGGGTGGAACGAAAAATAGTATTTAGCCGTCCTAATCCGTTTCCTTCAAAGCTAGTTTATTATCTGGCTGATGTTTGTTTTTGGCTTCCTGAAAATAAGTCTCAAATTTTTCGGTGCATTTTTGGTTTTTCAATTCAGCCGTTAAAAAGCTTTCCACTTCCTCCAATTCCAGGGTTGTGGGTGGCTTTTTATCTTCCACTTTTATTATATGATAGCCAAAATCAGTTTTAGTCACCGGGCTGATGTCCCCTTCCGCGGTAGCAAAAGCCGCTTGGTCAAACTCCGGCACCATCTGCCCCGGGGAAAAATAGCCCAGGTCACCGCCATTTTCTCCTGAACCAGGGTCGGTGGAAAACTGCTTAGCCAATTGGGCAAAATCTTCACCCTCTTCTATTCTGCCCCTCAGTTCATGGGCAAGTTCCTCCTCATCCACCAAGATGTGACTGGCCTTAATCTGCTCTGGCAATTGGAATTTATCTGGATGGTCCTGATAGTAGCCCTCCACTTCTTCAGGAGTTACTTCCACATCGGCAATAACCTGATTAAATAATTGTTGGGTGATCAGGCTATTGATGATAACCTCTTTCAGATCATCTTTCGTTAAACCAAATTTTCTTAAGGCCGAAGCGACTTTTTTTTCGTCACCGAATTGAGTTTCCAACGCCGTTTCCAGCTCTTCCATGGCTGTTTCGATATCGTCATCTTCCAGTTTTATTTTTTTCGCATCCGCTTCTAAAGCCACAATTTGCTCATCCAAAAGCTGATCTACAATGTCGGCTTTATCCACGGCACCGGCATCAAAATCAGGGGAGAAAAGCTTAAATATGGCCATTCGCTTATCTATATCGGCCCGTGTAATCTCCTTTTCCCCTACCCGACCCACGACAGCACTGCTGCAGCCGACTACAAATAATGCAACCAGCAAGGCTGTGAATCTGATCCATCTCATTAAATTTCCTCCTCACAACACTGAAGACTACTTACTGAGGACATTGTACTCTTTCGTCTCTGTGGATACAAGGGCACGAGTGCTGATCACTTCTCTCATCTGCCGTAATAGCTTATCTACGGCCGCTACTACCTGGTCAGGCGGCAACCCTTCGAGCCGAAATAACAGCTCGCGTTCCTTGCCCGGCTGTGGCACCAGCCGACGCCGGCTCTGGCGGATAAGGGCGATCACTTCTTCCGGGGTCAAGTATTGGTCGGGGGCCAAGGTCAAGACCACCCGTTGATTCCTTTGAATTACGCTTTCTACTCCCACTTCCCGGGCCAGCACTTTTAACCGGGCCGCTGCCAGTAATGAAGCTGCTTCAAGCGGAGGCTCGCCGAAACGGTCCACAATATCATCGGTCACTTCAGCCACTTCTTCTTCAGTTTGACAGGCAGCAATGGCTTTGTATAATTGCATTTTATCCCGGGCTGATGAAACATAGCTGGAAGGCAGGTACGCATTGACATTGAGGTCCACTTGTGGGTCCAGCGGTGGTGCCAGCGATTTTCCCTCAAGCTTGCGCACCGCCTGTTCCAGCAACCGCCGATACATTTCAAACCCCACCGCGGCAATGTGGCCATGCTGTTCGGCCCCTAAAATATTGCCGGCTCCTCTGATCTCCAGATCACGTACTGCCAGTTTAAACCCAGAACCCAGTTCGGTAAACTCCCGTAAAGCCTGTAGACGCTTTTGCGCCACTGACGACAGGATTTTTTCCGGTTCGTAAGTAAAATATGCGTAGGCCACCCGATTGGAGCGTCCCACCCGTCCCCGCAGTTGGTATAGTTGGGCTAATCCAAGTTTATCGGCCTGCCGCACGACCAAGGTATTTACATTGGGCATATCTAAGCCATTTTCGATGATGCTGGTGCAGACTAACACATTGTAATCACCGCGTAAAAAAGAAAGCACTACCCGCTCTAGTTTAGCCTCGGGCATTTGCCCGTGGGCGACCCCAATTCTAGCCTTCGGTAAAAGCTGCTGGAGTCGGCGGGCCTCTGTCTCAATGCCTTCCACCCAATTGAACAAATAAAACACCTGCCCTTGGCGCGCCAGCTCACGACCAATGGCGTCGCGCATCAGGGTATCGCTATATTCCATTACATAAGTTTGCACCGGGTACCGATTTTCAGGTGGGGTTTCGATAACGCTCATATCCCGAAATCTCACCATGGACATATGCAAAGTCCGGGGAATAGGCGTGGCGGAAAGAGTGAGGACATCCACTGCTGTTTGTAGCCTCTTTAACCGTTCCTTTTGCCGAACTCCAAAACGTTGTTCTTCGTCCACAATAACCAATCCCAGGTCAAAAAACTTTATATCTGTGGATAACAACCGATGGGTACCAATAATAATATCCACCTTTCCTCGGCGCAGCTTCTTAATAATTTCTTTTTGCTCCTTCGGCGTCCGAAAGCGGGATAACACTTCCACTTGCAAAGGGAATCCCTTTAGACGTTGAGCGAAGGTATTGTAATGCTGCTCGGCCAAGATGGTAGTGGGAACCAAAACCGCCACTTGTTTATTATCGGTTACCGCCTTAAAAGCAGCCCGAATGGCCACCTCTGTTTTGCCATAGCCTACGTCGCCGCAGAGGAGACGATCCATGGGGTATGCCTGCTCCATATCGTGTTTTATTTCTTCGCTGGCCTGGAGCTGATCCGGTGTTTCTTCGTAAGGAAAAGCATCTTCGAATTCTCGCTGCCACACTGTATCTGGGGAAAAAGCATAACCGGGCACTGCTTTGCGCTTGGCATACAGTGCCAATAGCTCCTTGGCCATTACAGCAACAGAGCTACGGACTTTTTTCTGCACCCGCTTCCATTCGTTGCCGCCTAATTTGCTCAGGCGCGGTCGTTCTTCTTCGGGCCCAATATACTTTTGCAACGAATGGACTTGATCGGTGGGGACATAAAGTTTATCCCGACCGGCATACTCAATTAACATATAGTCGCGGGTCACCCCAGCACTGGCCAGGGTCTCCACACCAAGATAACGACCGATGCCGTGAGCCAGATGTACTACCAAATCCCCAACTTTTAAATCGGTAAAACTTGGCACAGCATCATCCAGGTGGGGCCGCCGTTCCCGTCGCCGGGTCTGGCCAAAAATCTCGTTATCGGCGATTTGAACTATTTTTAGATTTGGAAATTCAAACCCTTTGGATATGGCTCCAGCCGTGATTTTAGGTTTCATTTCCGGCAACCATTTTCGTAACCATTCTTCCAGGCGCAAAGCCCGTTTTTCTGTACCAACGCGCAAAGTAACGGCGTAGCCCTGCTGATGCCAACGCCGCAAGTCTTGGGCCAGACGGGATTCATCTTTGTTATACGCCGGCAACTCCCGGCTAGTAAAGGAAAATAAGGCTCGGGGGCGACTATTGGGTGCTTGGCGTAAAAACAAACTGAGGTTAATCCGCTGCCGCGACCGTAGTCGGGATAGGAGCGTTTCCGGAGCAAGATATAAGCCCACCTCTTCCGGCAATAGTCCGCCTTCTTCCAGCAGCCGACTTTGCATTTGCATCAATTCGCGCCTGAATTTACGCCCTTCCTCCACCAGCTTCATGGGTTCGTCAATAAACACCAATGCTTGTGGAGCCAAATAATCATTGACAGCGGCTATTTCTTCATAGGCAAAGGGGATCAGCCTCTCGTGGGATTCGGCCAGGCCTTGGGATGTGCGCTCCAGCAAAGCTTCAAGACGAAGTCGCACCTTCTCAGCCTGAAGGTGTAGATTTTTTCGAACCAGATGTTGTTGATATCGCTCCGCCGCCAGCCGCAAATTGGCTAAAGCCTGTTCCCGTACCCGGGGTGACAAACAGGCTTCGGAAGCCGGCCCCAGCCAGATTTTGGCCACTGAAGCCTGGGAGCGCTGGTTTTCCGGGCTAAATTCACGGATGGAGTCCACTTCGTCATCAAACAGTTCCAACCGGTAAGGCCGAGCCGCCGGCAAGGGAAAAATATCAACAATATCACCTCGAATGGCAAATTCCGCCCGGGCTTCCACCCGTTCCTCTCGCCGGTAGCCCAGTTCCACCAGCCGGGTTAACAAGCGTTCCCGATCGAAAACCATCCCGACAGTTATTGATAATCCGCTAGTGGCAAACACAGTCGGCGGCGGTAATC
>DATERQ010000100.1:0-2407 GCA_035271345.1 bacterium
CTACAAAGCATTCCTGAGATATGCCAACAAAGTAGCTGCGTGGTCGTACCATTACTTCCCGTGGGAGATCATGGCCCTTTATCCACAAAGAACTTCCGAATATGTAAACGAACTAGCACGCTTGGGCGGGACCGAGTAAAACCGGCCTTATTTACTCAGCAAACTAATATGGATGAGGTGACCATCGCCTCATCCATAGTTGACTTTGGGTGTTTGCATTGGCAATAATATAAAAGGGAACATAATCAAACTGGTGTACAAGATAAGGCAAGCACTTATTAGAAGGGGCTAAATCTATATAAAGTTTACTGAAAGGTACAACGAAATGGTCTGTTCATAATATACCCTTTGTCTGGTTCCTGTGACAATATCGATGTAGAAGGGAATGCTAAACTTTGTTGCCAATGGAAAGGTTCTAAATTAGGAAAGCGATGCCGGCGGGGCATCGTGCCTCAAATAGTAACCGGGTAATGTGAAGGGCTGCGGGCATTGAAATATTTTAAACTGGTGGAAATGGGGAAGGGGTCTAGAATGATTCGATATATCTTTAAGCGTATTTTATGGATGCTTCCGATAACGCTAGGTGTTGCCTTTATAGTATTCTTTATAGTAAGCTCAACGCCCGGGGATATCCCGCGTATTATTCTTGGTAGTGATGCGCCAGCAAGCGCAGTGGAACAGCTGCGCCTAGAGATGGGTCTTGACAAGCCCATCTTAACCAGATTTGCCCTTTATATTGTCGGTGTAGTAAAAGGGGATTTTGGCACTTCGTATCGTTCTGGCACACCAGTCTGGCCTCAAATTGCAGAGAGATTTCCGGTATCTTTAAAGCTATGTTTATGCGCGATGACATTCGCCGTAGCTATAGGAATTCCTTTAGGGATTATTTCAGCAGTGAAGCAATATTCGATTCTTGATAACATTTGTACGGTAGTGGCGCTGTTTTTTGCAGCGGTACCGCCTTTTTGGTTCGGATTAATGCTAATATTTCTTTTCGCATTAAACCTGGGCTGGTTTCCCACTGGTGGTTTAAGCACCCCAACCAGTTATGTTCTCCCAACCCTTACGGTTGGAGTACCAGCTGCAGCTGAATTAATGAGACTAACGCGTACAACTATGCTAGAGTCTATCCGGGCTGATTTTGTACGGACTGCACGTGCTAAAGGTATATCGGAACGGCAAGTGGTATTTAAGCATGCCCTAAAGAATTCCTTACTACCCATCATCACCCAGATTGGTATGACTTTTGGGGTTCTGTTTGGTGCGACGGCCATGAGCGAAACTGTCTATGTTATTCCCGGCCTCGGCACCTTAATCCTCAACGCGGTTAAATCAAAGGACGTCCCTTTAACGACGGGGGCTATCTTATGGCTATCAGTGACATTCAGTATCATCATGCTAGTTGTTGATTTGCTATATGCTTATATCGACCCGCGTATCAAAGCAAAATACCAGAATACAGGAAAATGAGCTTTTGGGGAGGAGGAACAAGGTGTCAAAAGTGGAATTGGGAAAACTATCACAGCGTGGGCTTGAAAAAAAGGATTTGGTTTCGGGGCAATACCAATATAAAAAACGAAGTCAATGGGTTTCCGTCTGGAGGAGGTTGCGTAAAAGCAGAACCGCAATGTTTGGTTTAGCCGTTCTTACCTGTTTCGTATTTCTAATCATTTTCGCTGACATAATTGTTGACTATAAAGGGGTGGCTCTTTATCAAGACTATGAAAACAGGTTAGCCTTACCAAGCGCAAGATACTGGCTTGGTACTGATAACTATGGCCGTGATATGCTAGCCCGTATAATACATGGTACGCGTGTCTCTTATTCCATAGCGTTTGGCGCTGTTGGGACTGCGTCTATAATTGGCGTGCTTTTAGGGGCCACTGCTGCTTACACCGGTGGCATAGTAGATACCATTATAATGCGAATCATGGATACGCTAATGGCAATACCCAATTTGCTATTGGCCCTTGCTATTATGGCGGCCTTGGGGTCAGGGGCCTTCAATTTGGCTTTGGCCATGGCAATTTCCCACGGCCCCCAATTTGCCCGCTTAATTCGTTCTTCAGTTCTATCGGTGGTTGAAGAAGAGTATATCGTAGCTGCCAAAGCCTGTGGTGCTTCACATCTGCGGATTGTTTTTAAACATGTATTACCAAATGCCATCGGACCCATTATCGTAAAAGCCACCATGTCAGCGGCAACTGTTATCATTGCGGCTGCGGGTTTATCGTTCATTGGGGTTGGTGTGGAACCGCCGATACCGGAATGGGGAACCTTACTAGCCGAAAACCGCGAATTCTTGCGTACCCATATGTACTTGTTAACCTATCCGGGATTAGCCATTGTTCTGTCAGCCTTGTCCTTAAACCTTTTAGGCGATGGCCTCCGCGATGCACTTGATCCT
>DATERQ010000101.1:0-2558 GCA_035271345.1 bacterium
TTGGAACTGGCTCAGTATAATGCTGACCGCCACCGGGTCGGTTCCCGACTGCGGTTTTGCCAGGGCGATTTATGGCCGCCAGCGGGCTCCTTCCAGATGGTAGTGAGCAACCCGCCTTATATTCCCAGCCTAAAGTTGAAAGGGTTGAGGCCGGAAGTGCGCACTGAACCGATCCAAGCTTTGGATGGGGGCCGGGATGGTTTAACTTACTATCGCCGTATTGCCGTTGGTTTGCACCAATACTTGTCATCGCCGGGGTGGGTGTTATTGGAGGTGGGTGCCCGGCAGGCGGAAGAAGTGGGTGAGCTGATGGCTGCGGTGGGGTTGACGGTGCTACCGCCGGTTTGTGATCTAGCCGGTACACCCCGGCTGGTGCAAGGATATTTTAAGTAGGGACGCGATTATAAGGAC
Organism: bacterium; assembly: GCA_035271345.1. Classification (GTDB taxonomy): domain Bacteria; phylum Bacillota; class DTU030; order DUMP01; family DUMP01; genus DUNI01. The sequence continues at coordinate 412 of DATERQ010000101.1, forward strand.
ACCTGCCCCAGGGGATGGGCCACAGGGCGGGGTTCCAGACTTCGCCTTTTGGTGCTGCCCTCATGTTTCTGATAGCCTGATTGTTCCAACAAACCGTGTAAATGGTGCCAGCTTGAGGCAAAGTCAGCATTATTAACACTGCGGGGCCGCGGTAACGGATTCTTCACCACCGCTTGCATGATACCGCCGTGGGCCAGAACCATAATCCGGTCGGCCAATAACAAAGCTTCTTCAATGTTATGGGTAACAAAAATAATGGTAACGCCCGTCTCCTGCCATATCCGCAACAGCTCTGTTTGCAAGCCGGCGCGGGTAATGGCATCGAGACTGCCAAAAGGTTCATCCATCAGCAGCACCGCCGGTTTTACTCCCAAAGCCCGGGCAATGGCCACCCGCTGCTTCATCCCGCCTGAGAGCTGGTGGGGATAGAAATGGGAATATTCGGTCAGACCGGTGAGATCGAGATAACCCAGGGCCAGTTCCTTTCGCTCCTTGGGATCCTTTCCCCGACCGGCCAGTTGCAACGCGAAAATAACATTGCCCAGCACAGTGCGCCAGGGAAATAGTTGGTCCAGATCCTGAAATACCATCATCCGATCCTGACCTGGGGCTGACACTTTTTGGTTGGCTACGTACACTGATCCTGTTGTCAGGGCTTCAAATCCGGCTAAACAGCGCAATAGGGTGGTCTTTCCTGAACCGGAAGGGCCAATAATGGTCCAGAATTCGCCTTGGGGAACCCTCAGGCTAAGGCTTGATAGAGCCACCACGGTTTTGGACCCGGTTTGAAAAGTTTTTGCTGCTTGCCGGAACTCCACTTGTGTCATCCGTTCGTCACTCCTTAGCTAATGCTCATGCCCCAGCGGGCAATGGTGTGGCGTTCCAGAAAAGCGAACAGAATATTTTCTATCAGGAGGCCGATGGATACAATTATCAGCATGCCGGCAAACACCCTGGATACCTCAAGAAAATAGCGCTGCTTGTATAAAAACCAGCCCAGTCCGCCCTCACTGCCGGAAGCACCAAAAACCATTTCTGCTGCCACCGAGGCCTGCCAAGCCCGGGCCCAGCCCACACGGAGCCCGGACATAATGGCTGGCAATGCGGCTGGCAACATAACCTTGTTAACCAAACTAAAACCTGATAGGCCTAAATTGCGGCCCACTTCCACCTGTGTGCGCGGCACCGACCGCAACCCGCCCACTATATTAGCAACTAACGGCCAAAAAGCGGAGAAAGCAATGAGAAAGATGATGGAATGGGCCCCGGCCCCGAACCAAAGGAGCAAAATGGGCAAAACGGCGATGGATGGTAAAGGATGAAGAACGGCCAACAGGGCTTGAAGCCCATCAGCCCAAGGTTCCCACAGCATAGCTAGAGCAGAAGCGAGAAATGAAGTCACAATGGCTAGCCCCAGCCCGATGGCAATCAAAGACAGTGAGTACCAGGTCCGGACAGCGATTTCTCCGCCGGTAAGTTCTGTGGCCAGGGCCGACAAGATATCGGTTACCGGTGGAAACAACAGCCGTGGCCAAACGCCTAGACGGGCGAGCAGCTCCCAAACCAGAGCGAGAGCGACCAAAATTAAGACCTGGCGCAGGTATCTAGACAAATAATCACCCCTTTTAAACCCTCTGCGCTCAATATATGCGCTGCCTCTTTTTCGTGTTCCCTTAGATAACTGCCGATAACATTATTAACGCCACAGCGCCCAATAGAAGAACAATTTTCAGTGGTGGAACCTGTCCCACCATGCCGGCGAAGCCGAAAGCGCTCACCACCAAGAAAATCGTTGGCCCGATAATTCCCAGCCAGGCATTGACTTGAAATGCTTGCTCCACCCTACCCAGTCGGATCATAAGCGTTGCCCCGGCAATTTCCAACAGGCCAGCCAACAACCGTGTTGCTGCCATTGCCAGCACTAGTTTGCCTTCCAACACGCATCTACCCCCCGTTTTTGATTACAGGCAAAGACTCATGAACAACATATGAGTGCTGCTTGCACTCAAGAACAAGGGGTCTGTTGCTGTTTCTTTACCGGCAAGGTATAATTTGGGCAGGAAAAGGATAAAGGAGTATAAAAATGGATACTGTTATCGATGGCTATAATCTGATCCGGCAGGTGCCGGCACTCCTTAAGATAGAAG
>DATERQ010000102.1:0-18602 GCA_035271345.1 bacterium
CTCCTTTACTAAGTCATGAAGAGATTTGCCAAATAGGTTTGTCTCCCAAAGTTTCCGGGGGTTATCTTCGAATTCATCTAGCAGGTATTGGGCTAGTTCCTCTGATTGTTTTTCGGTGCCTACCATGGGAGCTACTTCGGCTCTTAAATCTGTCCGTATCATATGAATGGAAGGGGCGCTGGCACGCAGACGAATACCAAACCTGCTACCACTTTTTAGAACCTCTGGCTCTTCTAAAATCATTTCCTCTAATTGTGGCGGGACGATACCATAGCCGATACGCTCCACTTCGTTGAGGGCACTTGCAACCTTATCATATTTTACTTTAGCCATACTGTAATCTTTTAAAATACGAAGCAAATCCCTGTCATTTTGTAGGCTTTGGCCGCATGTCTCTGCCAAAATTTGATATAAAAGGCCGGGTGGTGCTGTAAGCTGAAGCGTGGTAATGCCTAGCCCTAAATCTAAATCTACCAGAATTGCTTGGTCAATAAAATCTTGCCCCTTCAATAAATCAACGGCTTGATCGATATCTCGCACCTTTTGAATCACGTCGACAGCAGTACGTACGGTGTCTTCATATTTAGCACGTAACCAATGGACAGAATCGAGCTCTAGTAGCCAGCCAGGAAGTTGTACATTCACTTCTTGTACGGGGAATTCATATAAGATCTCTTGTAGTATGTCATAAAGGTTCGGCAATTCCATCTCCATCACATTAACAGGGAGCGTGGGAACCTGGTATTTAGCACTAAGTTTGGCAGCCAATTCCTGGGTCTCAGCAGAATCAGGGTGGAGCGAGTTTAAAACCACCACGAAGGGCTTGCCAATTTCTTTTAACTGGGTAATTACCCTCTCCTCTGCTTGCTCATAACTATTGCGGTCAATATCGACTATTGTGCCATCACTTGTCACAACTAAACCGATAGTTGCATGCTCAGTAATTACTTTGTTAGTGCCAACTTCGGCTGCCTCCTCAAAGGCTATCTCCTCATCAAACCAAGGCGTCCGTACCATACGCGCACCCTCATCTTCAAGATAGCCCAGCGCCCCTTCTATGGCATACCCAACACAATCTACAATGCGGACCTTGAATTTGATGTTTTCGTTGAGGATTACTTCTACAGCCTCCTCAGGAATAAACTTAGGTTCGGTGGTGGTGACAGTACGACCTGTTCCGCTCACTGGCAATTCATCAAAAGCCCGATCGCGCTCAGGCCCATCAGACATATACGGTAATACCAACAGCTCCATAAAACGCTTCACAAACGTAGATTTTCCACTGCGCACCGGACCAACCGTACCGATATAGATATCACCGCCTGTACGCTCAATTATGTCACGAAAAATATCTAGCTTTTCCACTGTCTATCCCTCCCTTACCATATCTTACTTTCTTGTCCGCAGACTTAGAACAAATGCGGGTTTTCGTTGCCAGAGCTGCTCACGTTAACACGCCCCAGACAAAGTAGGAGATAGGTGATTAGCTCGCTCACCGTACATACCATTCGGTATACCGCGATTCCTCAAGTCTAACCAATGCTTGGATAACATGTATCTTGGTTTCCGCGAAATGTCCCTCCGGTTTATGCCGATAGACGGCTTTGCTCCCCCTGAGTCCTTGGCGTATCCTACGCCTCTTCCCCGAAACAGACCTGATGGGTCGTCTACTTTCCCAGCCGTTCATTCAAACTTATCGGTTTCATCTCCGACTTGATGTTCGGCCTTCTCTAGACTTAGTGTTCGGCGGATAGGCCTTTGTCCAATGGTTTGCTGCCCCTTTCGTTTGGCACTGCTTCATTAGCTAAACCTGACGGTGTTCTTCACACCTGGGTACTATACCGTCTACTGACACCTGTTGGTTTGTCCAGATCTTGCTATGCATACCCGACAGGCCTCCCGGATAAGAGCGCAGTCTTCCCTTCCATCTACCCGCCTCATCTGCATTGCAACCTTTTCGGATGGTATAGAGCTTTGGTTTGTCCTGCAACCTCACCTGATCTGCCTGCCTTATGTAGTTTATGTTCCTTGGGCCGGAAGTTCGCTGTCGGCTTCCTTCAGTTTCCACCTCACGACGGACACCTTTGGTGTTTGGCCATACCCTTCTCGCTGCCGCGCACGCACAACGCCGGCTTAAAGCCGGCGTTTACGCTTTTGTTCAGTGAACACCTTAACCGGTGTACCGCAATAAGGGAAAAGCTGTCGTATTCGGTTTTCTATTTGTCGAAGGTATGAAAAATGAACAGCCCTGGGATTGCTCACATGGAGTCTAAAACGCGGCGGACTGGTACCTGACTGGGTCAAGCCGTAGACTTGGCTACTCTCACCTTTGCGCAGTGGTAAAGGTGTTACAGTGAGCAAATCATTTACTAGCACATTGAGTTCTATCTGCGGCAACATGTGCAGTTGAGATTCCCGAACTTGGCCAATAATGCCTAGCAAACGCTCCACGTTACGGCCGCTCAATGCTGAAAGGAAAATCAATGGAGCATAATTGCAAAATGACAGGCGCCGCTGGATTTCCTCGTGGTAATACTGAAACTGTTCTTGGTTAAATTTAATCAAATCCCATTTATTGATGGCAACGACCAATCCCTTGCCAGCTTCGTGGGCATAGCCTGCTATCCGTTGATCCATTTCAGTTGCCCCGTCTAAACCATCGAGAACCAATACTGTGATATCAGAATAATTGATCGCTCGTTCGGCCCTTACTGTGCTGTAGTATTCGATTCTTTCCTTAATCCTTGTTCTGCGCCGCAAACCTGCGGTATCGACAAAGACAAATGAATAATTATCAAACTCAAAAACAACATCCACTGCATCACGTGTGGTTCCAGGGTTAGAGCTTGTTACCAGGCGGTCAGCATCTAGTATTTTGTTTATGAGTGAGGATTTTCCAACGTTGGGGCGGCCTACTATGGCAACTCGCACTTGTTCCAAATCAGGCGGCTCCTCCTTCTCAGCCGGCAACTGCGCTACAACTTCATCCAACAAATCTCCGGTATTAAGACCACTAAGGGCTCCAACGGGCATGGGATCCCCTAAACCCAAGGCAAAAAACTCAGTAGCGCCGCCTTCTTGTCCAGCATTGTCAATTTTATTTACTACCACCACAACAGGCTTATGGCTTTTGCGGATAAGGTCTGCGATTTCCCAATCTCCAGGTGTAATGCCTACTTTGCCGTCCAGGACGAATAGCAAGACGTCGGCTTCCAACATAGCTGCCTTGGCTTGATTTTCTACGTCCTGATATAGCTTATTCTGAACTGTAGGTTGAAGTCCCCCAGTATCAATAAGGGTAAAAGCGCGCCCATTCCAATAGCAGACCGCATGCAAGCGGTCTCTTGTTACACCAGGCTCATCTTCAACTATTGCCAACCTCGTATCTAGTAGGCGGTTAAAGAGCGTGGACTTACCTACATTTGGTCTGCCGATTATGGCTACAGATGGTCCAGCCATAGCAACCAGACCTCCCTTCCTTCCGGCTTACGTCTGCTTTGTTGAATATGATAGAGGCCTATCTTCTTGCCGTTCATTCTACAGTAAAACTGGTATCATTATCCTCCATTTTGAAGCTGTACGTCAAGGGCAGCAAAAAACAATGCCGTACCTACCCCACTTTGACATTTGACGGCATTGCAGTGTCTTTTCCTTACAAATCTGCTAACACTAGTTCGTGTCATCAGAATCTCTATTACGACCCCTTAACTCTTGAAATTCGCGAGTGGCAAAATGCTTTACTTTGGCTTGCAGCTCAACCCAACTACCTGTAGCCAGATAAAGATATATAACACCACCAACAGTAACTAGCAGTAAAATCCACACCACTGCCGACCATGAGCCAGTACGTTGCGTTGCCCCCGTAGATTGTGTTTTTGCTGGTAGGCCTTGTTTCCCTATAGCTGCTGGTAACGTAGATGCAAATAAGCTTATTCCCCGTTCTGCTGCTGGCCGACTATTCTCGTGGGTCCCAACTTCAATCAAAATAGCACGATCAAACAAATCTTGGTTAAATATCCCCCGGGTTAGGAAAATCCCTTTGATTAGCCCGGGATTTTCTTGATCATTTAGATCCTTTAGCTGTTTGGCAAAATTTAGGTTTGCCTTCACCTGGGGATTTTCTCTCCCTATTACCAACGTTAATTTAGTTACGTCCTGCCCTTTTACTGAAGCGACATACAACTCCCGAGGTACTGCATCACGGTGAATATCAAACAAAGCTACTGAACCTTGTTTTAACAATTGAGCGGCAGTTCGCCGTGATCGTGTATAGCTCATGGCGTCATGGGGATCATGGGGTGTGGTATCATGCACTGCTTTTAGCCCCGCTTTCAGGAGGGCATTTTTGAACGCACTGCCGACCTTTATAATCCCCCCCTGCCCAAAGATGCTAGCAGTTCCTTCTGTAGGGACATATGATTCATCGCTGTGTGTATGGTAAATGCCGATGACAGATGATCGTGCCGCTGCCGATGAAACCGCACTGGATTCGCTTCCACTGAATGTAGCACGAACCATTTCTGCCGGGGAAGCCGGACCTAAATATTCACAATGGGCGTTATCGCCGTCCAGCTTACTAACACAATACTGGCGGTTATCGTGGGCGATGAATTCATCGCCCAATGATACCATTAAAGCCGTTTGAAAAAACACTTCTCCCTGGGGATTAATAAAAGAAAAATAGCCGTCTGAACGTTCTTTATGGGCCCATGCTTCGTTATTGAAACCCAAGATCAATACAGCCAACAATATAAATCCAAGCATGTGCCTTCGTAGTTTAATCATTGTGTTCACCTTTTTTCGCCTGATCGTCGGTTTCGTATGTTGTATCTATTTGCCGTAAGCGGTGTTCGAATATTTCTTCTTTAGAACCTCCAGCTAGTTTTTCCCTGGTCTCACCTACAATTTCGGCCAATCCGACAGCTAGAATTCCTGACAAAATCACAGTATCAAAGGCACCAGCACCACCAACGGTAGTACGGCCGGGTAGTCCAAGGGCTACTAAGCGGATAAAATGTCCGAAATCAGCCACTATCACCCCTAACATCCCGGCGACAAAAGCCCCTCGTCGTGAGCGCCCGCTTAGATAGGCAACCGCACCAGCAAAAAGAGCATAAATATAAGTAGGATCCAGCATCATGGTGCCCGGTTCGGCAGGAAGCATACGTCCCGCAAAATAGACCCCTACGCCGGTAATTACGATCCCCGCAATGGTCCGTTGCCATTCCCTAGCGGTACCGGTGCGGCTCATAATATAGCCTGCCAGAACTACAGGTACCAATCCCCCGCCTACATTAAGGGTTAACGACGGCTGGCGCCATAAGGGAATATTCACGTAAGCCCCAACAATAATCATGGCCAAGAATAACAGGGCTTCCCTGTCAGTCAAGTGCATTCTATCAAGTACTCGTTGCAATAACCCAAAATAAACGAGGACGGTTATAGCAATAAGAACAATCAAGCCCGTAGACACAAGCATTACCTCGCTTTTGAATTGGTAGCCACGGTTAGCGTGTCCAGTCACCATCACCCTTATACGAAATATAAAAAGGCTCCCTCTTTCACCAGGAAGCCTGTGATGCCACTATTTTATTGTTATCTCCAAGCTACAACCGATTGTTGCTGTTGCAGATAGACCCAAATATCATGGTCAAATATCAGCGGTTTCTTACGTAATGACGACAAGTCCCTTGCCCCCACCAATACCATAATTGATCTCAGCTGGGCCAAGTAGCGATGAATAAGACGTACCCCGGCTCCTATCCCACCAGATACCACTGCCTGCAAAACTGGCTTAGCAATACCGCATATTCTGGCCCCGCAAGCCAAAGCCTTACCCATATCTACACCACTTCTTATACCCCCAGTAGCGCATACATCAGCTTTAGGGTTACACTGCAATACACTTAAAAGGCTTTTCGGTGTAGACAAACCCCAATCCACCATGGGGGACCAGCGACATCCTCGTCGTTTATGCTCAATAAGTACAAAATTGGTGCCGCCCAAACCGCCTATGTCTACAGCCGCTACCCCCGATTCCAGTAACCGTCTGGCGGTAGTCCCTGTCATCCCACAGCCCACTTCTTTTGCTATGACGGGAACTGTAAGCTGTTTCACAATAGTCTCGATTGCCTTCTGCCAGTAGAAAGAACGGTCTCCCTCCTGCATGGCCAGTTCCTGGGCTGCATTCAAATGCAATTGCAAACCGTGGGCTTGAATCATTTCAACAGCACGGCGGGCCTGGTCCGCACCACAGTCGGCACCTAGATTAGCGAAAATTATACCTTTTGGATAAACCTGCCTAACAATGGTAAAGGTGGACTCGAGCCTAGGATTGTCTAAAGCGATACGTTGCGAGCCTACAGCCAGCGGTATATCTGTACGTTTAGCAACTTCGGCCAATTGGGCATTAACCTTGGCACCCCAACGAGTGCCACCAGTAACAGCATTTATCAGTAGTGGAGCCTGTAATGTTAAACCGCAGAATTCTGTGGTTATATCTATATCTTGTTCTGATAACTCCGGTAGAGCCTCGGGTAGAAAACGAATGCCTTCAAACAACTGGTTTCTAAAATCCGGAAGCTTCAGAGCATATTGCATGTGTTGGTCTTTCCTTAGCTGCCAAATACTGCTATTCGTTATCATCCAACTCCGATTCATGGTCTGGACTCGGTTCTTCAACAAAACCTATGCCCACTTCGTCCACTAAATCGTCACTATCGTCTATGTCCACCGGGGGGGGCAATATTTGCAATTCCGGCGGTACCTGTTTGATGGATAGACTAATTCTTCTTTCATCCTCGTTAATGTCGAGGACTTTCACCTTCACCAATTGACCAATCTCCACAATCTCCGTGGGATGTCCCACATGACGGGGTGCTAACTGGGAAATATGCACCAACCCCTCCACCCCATCCATCAATTTTACAAAAGCGCCGAAATCAAGGATGTTGGTAACCAATCCTTCGTGCACAGTACCCACGGGAAAATTGTGCCTTATTTCCAACCAAGGATCCGGCTTCACCTGTTTCAGTCCTAAAGATATTCGGTTTCGATCCGGATCTAGACGCAATACTTTAACGTCTACTTCTTCGCCTTCATCTACAACTTCAGACGGGTGGCGAACCCGCGACCAAGCCATTTCAGAAATATGAACCAGGCCTTCCGCGCCACCTAAATCAACAAAAGCACCGAAATCAGTGAGTTTAGTCACTGTTCCGGATCGTATCTGCCCCTCTTCCAATTCTGCCCACAAGGCTTCCCGTTTGGTTTCCCTTTCTTCTTCCAATACTGCACGGTGGGATAGTATTACTCGGCGGCGTGCCGGTTCCAGTTCTATAATTTTTGCTTTCAGAGTCTGCCCCACATAGTGCGATAGATCAGCCTCATAGCGTAACCCAACTTGGGAAGCAGGCATGAAAGCTCTTAGCCCCAGATACACAATAAGACCGCCTCTTACGACTTCCGTAACCTTGCCCTCAATGGGTTCTGCTTTTTCATAGTGCTCCTTTAGCAAATCCCACGCTTCTTCTTGGTCAGCTTCCCGTTTAGAGAGAATGAGATTGTTCCCTTCCGCATCCATTTTGAGAACGGCTACTTTAATTTCGTCCCCAACCTCCACTACTTCTTGCGGAAATGAAAAAGGCGCATCACTAAGTTCTGCTACAGGAATAAGTCCTTCCGATTTATAGCCAACATCCACGAGTGCACCATCATTATCTACTCGTACTACTTTCCCGGTGACAACTTGCCCCTCTTGTAAGGTAAGCAAGGAGCTCGCATAGAGCTCTTCCACTGATTTCTCTTCAGCAGCCATAGCCTCGGGATCGTGAACAGTTTCTTCCGGGGCATCGTCTTGGACCGCTAGGCCATCGTCGGCTTCCCTTTCCATGGGCGAAACAGGAGACTCTTGGACCACCTCTTCCTTTTCCTCCAGCGTCTCTGGTGCTGCTTCCATTTGTTCTTCTTCTGTTGACGTCCGTGCTTCTTCCATTCGGATATCGTCGGTCATTCTGCCGTAAACCTCCTCGATCATTTCTTCAGGCGCTGATGCACCGGCTGTTATTCCAACCGCCTTTTTACCAGCAAACCAACCTGGATCTACCTCCATTTTGCCAGTAACCAGGTAGGTAGGAACACCTTCAGCCTGGCAAATTTGGGCCAAGCGGCGGGTGTTAGCGCTCTGATTACTACCTACCACTATCATAACGTCTACCTGCTGCGCAATTTCACGCGCAGCTTTCTGACGTAGCGTGGTCGCATCACATAGTGTATCATGAACGTTAACTAGGATTCCACGGTCTTGCAGTGCCTTGATCACTGCCTGCACATTAATCCCTGTTTGCGTTGTTTGAGCAAGTAGCTCCACAGTCCCAGGTAGTGCCGGCAAATCTTTTACTTGACTCCCATCCCTCACTACAACAATTTGTCCCGGGCCCTCAGCATGAGCCACAATCCCTTTCACTTCCGGATGCTCACACTCACCAACCAGTATAATCATCTTACCAGCCATGCTTAGGGATGATGCTAAATTCTGTACCTTGCGTACTCGGGGGCAAGTGGCATCATAGATAGTATAACCTAGGGTCCGGGCTTGGGCCATTATAGAAGGACTCACACCATGGGCTCGGATAACCAACGCCGCTGAATCTACATTGACTAGTTCGGTCAAAGGTTCAGCACCTTGCTGGCGTAATTTGCCCACTACATATTCATTATGGACTATGGGGCCAAAGGTATACACTTTGGTTTCTTGAGCCAACGCATGCTTCGCTAATGATAGCGCTCGTTTAACCCCGGGGCAAAACCCACACAGTTTAGCACGAATAATTCTCACTACCATCTTCCTTCTCGCTATTACTCTTCCTATTCCATAATATAAGTGCCAAGTCATACTCATATTCGTGACCGGAACCAAATATTCCTGCACACCATTCATGCTTTTCCCAAAAAAAAAGCTGCCCTGACTTAGGGCAGCTACCAGGCATCATTTTTTCACGCTAGCCCGTCCTTTTTCTATCGCTTCCCTATTTAATGGGAGAAGGTTTTGCCTATGGGGCGGCAGGTTTTTCCTCAATGCTTCTAACACTGCTACTGGGGTCACCACCCTGGTAGCCTCCACCACGGCACCTAAAGCTACCATGTTGGCTACACGAACGTTTCCCAGGTTATTGGCAATATCAGTAGCCGATACCTTAACAATAGTCACATCTTGTCGATTAGGTTCTCGCGTTATTAATGATGAGTTTACCACTAACACACCACCGAATTTTACAGCTGATTCAAATTTGTCCAGTGATGGTAAATTCATGGCTACCACGCAACTTGGCTTGCCCACCACCGGTGACCCAATTTCCCGGTCGGACACAATGACGGTACAATTAGCTGTTCCACCGCGCATCTCGGGCCCATACGAAGGAATCCAAGAAACGCTTTTGCCCTCATCCATCGCCGCATGGGCTAATATTTGTCCCATAAGCAATACTCCTTGACCGCCGAAACCAGCAAATATAAACTCGTGCTGCATTTACTCCACCTCCTTGGGGGCTTTGAAGTCTCCGAGGGGGTAGTATGGTAGCATATTATCTTCCAGCCATCGTAATGCCTTTTCCGGAGAGAGTCCCCAGTTGGTAGGACAAGTAGATAGAACCTCTACCAGGGCAAAGCCGTTATCGTTAACTTGAATTTCAAAGGCTTTTTTGATCGCTCGTTTCGCCCGCTGAATGTTAGCCGGCGAATTGACTGCTACTCGTGCAATATACTTAGGAGCAACGAGAGTAGATAGCATTTCGGCCATACGAATAGGATACCCAATCGAATCAGCGTCACGCCCATAAGGCGATGTGGTTGTCTTTTGGCCTGCTAACGTAGTCGGGGCCATCTGGCCGCCGGTCATACCATAAACAGTATTATTCACATAAACAACAGTGATTCCCTCGCCTCGGTTAGCAGCATGAACTATTTCTGCCGTTCCAATCGACGCCAAATCCCCGTCCCCTTGATACGTAAAAACTACACGGTCTGGCAAGGTCCGTTTTATCCCCGTTGCTACCGCAGGAGCACGGCCGTGTGCTGCCTCTTGGAAATCTAAATTGAAATAATTATATGCCAATACTGCGCAGCCCACCGGGGCTACACCGACAGTGTGGTCTGCTACGCCTAATTCATCAATTGCTTCGGCAACTAACCGATGAATTATACCATGTGTACACCCAGGACAATAGTGAGTTTGGACATCTGCCAAGGAACGAGGGCGATCAAACACCAATTTCATCCCTCACACCTCCCGGCCATAATCTGTTCAATTTTATCTAGCACTTCTTCCGGTGACGGTACAATACCACCCACGCGACCATAGAAATCGACTGGATGACGACATCTAAGCGCAAGTTCAACATCTTCTATCATCTGACCACAGCTCATTTCTACTGACAAAAAGTGGCGTTCCTTCTCCCCCAGTTTTGCTAGATCTTTGTCGGGAAATGGCCAAAGGGTGATAGGCCTAAATAGGCCAGCTTTGATCCCTTTTGCACGGGCCATATCGATAGCACTACGGCAAATACGGGCTACAGTGCCAAAGGCAATCAAAACTATTTCGGCATTTTCAGTAAGATATTCATCTGATCGTTTTTGGGTAGCAATAATATCCGCGTATTTTTTTTGTAATTTCTGATTATGCTCCTCTAGGCGTTCAGGCTGCAATTCTAAAGAACGAATGATATTTTTCGGACGTTCGCCAGTGTAACCGGTAGTGGCCCAGGGTTTCTCCGGCAACTTGACATCGCTTCGATCGGGGAACCTAACCGGCTCCATCATCTGTCCCAATAGTCCGTCACCCATAATCATAACTGGATTACGATACTTATCTGCCAAATCAAAAGCCAATATAGTTAAATCAACTATCTCTTGTACCGATGCCGGGGCCAAAACAATAAGCCGATAGTCTCCATGCCCGCCGCCTTTAGTGGCTTGGAAATAATCTGACTGTGCCGGTTGGATGCTTCCCAATCCCGGCCCCCCGCGGGACATATTCACAATTACACAGGGTAATTGGGCCCCAGCAATGTAAGAAATCCCTTCTTGCTTTAGACTGATTCCAGGGCTGGACGAAGATGTCATTACCCGGGCTCCAGCACCAGCAGCACCATAGACCATGTTAATAGCGGCTATTTCCGATTCTGCTTGTAAGAACACCCGGCCTATTTTCGGCATACGCCGTGACAAATACTCTGGCAATTCGCTTTGGGGCGTAATTGGATAGGCAAAGTATAGTTGACAACCAGCTTTAATGGCTGCTTCTCCTAAAGCTTCGTTGCCTCTCATCAACAGCTTTTCGCTCAAACTGCTCCCCTCCATTCGGAAAGTTATTCTCGATAGACCTGAATGACACAGTCCGGGCAAATGCGGGCGCAAATGGCGCAACCGGTGCATTTATCCGGATCATTTACTGTTGCAGGATGATAGCCCAATTTATTGATCTTGTCGCTCATGACCAAAATGTTAACGGGGCAAACAGTTGTACAAAGCTCACAACCCTTGCATCGGTCCTCACTAAAAATTACTTTTCCACGGGCCATTTTTTCCCCTCCTTACTGTTTCTACCAGCTCTTACTATGGGCTGGGCTAATCGGGCAGTCATAAATGATCTCCGATCTCGCGTAGCGATGGAACCCCGATGCCAAGGAAGCAACAACATGATGTTAACAGCAAAAATCGGTGCCGACAATGTGCCGACGCTTGGGACCAGGTCTTCACGTACCCCGACCCCCACTACCGGAATACCGGTTTCTGTTGCAGCAGCATCAACAATGCTAAGTCCATCAGCAATGATGTCAACTGTCGTTTCCGAGGCAAGGTTGGGGTTAGCCACTAATCCAGTCACCTTAAGGTGACTAGCTCTTTCGATTGACCGTAGCTCCCTTTTGATACCGGCCACATTGTTTGTAAAAGGCCGGCACGTATTGACTACAAATAAAAGCTCGTGTGGTAATAATTCCAACTGTTCATTAAACTGCCCTAGAACTGTAGCTCCAATATCATCACCGCCCACATCGACCACCACATGTAAATCAGGTTCAGACAAAGCACCTTTAACCCGGGGTACTATGATGGGAAGATCCGCTAACAGCAGTTCTCCGGGCGGCACAACTACCTCGATCCCTTCGGCTACAAGTTTTTCAGCCACGTCGCGGGAACGGAAATAAGGAGTAACAATATCTAAATCAACAATGGCAACTCTAGCCCACTGCTTTACGGCTGAGCGTACATAATTAATAGCAATTTCGGTTTTGCCACTCCCAAACGCCCCAACGAAAATTACAATCCGACTATCAAAATCCATAACCAAACCTCTCACCTAGTGTATTTTAGTTAGATATATTCTCGTGCCATTTCTTCCCCCCTAAGAACTCTAAGGGCCCCCTGCGCCAAAGCTTCCATTTCACTTTCGCCAGGATAGACCAGCACCGGGGCTAAGAAATCCACCTGACTTTTAATCCAAACAGTTAATAATTGCGAATTTGCCATACCACCGGTTAAAGCTATAGCATCTACCTTGCCACTAAAAGTAGCCATCAAAGCACAAATGTTTTTCGCCACCTGGTAAGCCAGTGCTTGAAAGACTAACTCCGCCTTTTTATCGCCATTTTTAATCATCTCTTCCACCTTGCGAGCATCAGTAGTCCCGAGGTGAGCCCGAAGGCCGCCAGATCCTTTTACCATACGCAATAGCTCTGTTTTAGAATAGCGGCCGCTGTAACATAGTCGCACTAAATCACCTACTGGTAACGTCCCGCTCCTTTCAGGAGTCATAGGGCCTTCACCATCTAAAGCATTGTTAACATCTACTACCAAGCCCTTTTTATGAGCCCCGATAGAAATACCTCCGCCCATATGGGCTACAATCAAATTTAGTTCTTCATAAGGTCGTGCTAACGCTTTGGCAGCACGGCGAGCCACTGCCTTTTGATTTAAGGCATGGAACTTGCTTTGACGTGGTAACCCCGGTAAACCGCTAAGGCGGGCTAAATCATCAAGTTCATCTACCACTACTGGGTCTACCGTAAAAGCCGGAATTCCTCCACCCTCACGGGCTAATTCATAAGCCAGGACAGGCCCGAGATTGGATGCATGATCACCCCATTTAGCGCTTTTCAAATCTTCTACCATGCGCTGGTTCACCAAATATGTGCCACCGGTAAGGGGTTTGGTAAGCCCTCCCCTACCAACGATGGCTGCCAACGAGGATAAAGAAATGTTTTTAGTGGCCACCTTGTCTAAAATCGCTTTTTTGCGTAGACTATATTGCTTTGTGATTGGGCCACACGCCTCAAGTTCCGTCGCACGGTGGGCTATATTTTCCGTAAATAGCGACTGATTATTCACAAACAAGGCCAGTTTGGTAGATGTAGAGCCTGGGTTTAAGAGTAAGATACGCGTTTTCGTTCACCCCTTCCTTACCTAGCAACAACCAACAACTGCAACAGCATTGGTACAAGTACTGCCTTCACCGATTATCTATTGCAAGTAATGTGCCACAACAAAAAAACATGATTACGTAAAAACACACGCAAATCATGGTCAGGACACGGTTTAAACTGATTAACAGATCGATCATTAACGGCTTTTCGGGCCCTATCAATGTTGATGCCCCGCAGAGGATTGCAATTCTGCAATGCATTGCCTGCAGTATACTGCACTGTCACCCTAAATGGTAATGCCATACTTATCAAGTTTATAATATAGCGTTCTAGGTGAGATATCAAGCAGCTTTGCCGCTAGTGTTTTATTGCCTTTGGCATGAGCCAAGGCCTGTTCGACCGCATTTTTTTCGGCAATTGCTGTAAGCTGGGCTAGGGTTTTTCCCGGAGCCCAGTGCTTGTAAGATAAGCCATAAACAGCTTTAGCACCCATATGAAAACCGCCCATAGTAGGTAGGTGATGAGATTTCATAATCGTTTCATTGTATTTCATGTTAATCATGGCCCGACCCAATATGTTTTCCAATTCTCGTACATTTCCCGGCCAATCATAGGCTACCAAGGAAGATAAGGCCTGAGGAGCCACTTTTTCCACTGCGCGACCAAATTGCTGGTTGAACTTACGCAATAAAAATGCAACCAACGGAGGTACATCATCCTTGCGATAGCGAAGCGGCGGGATAAGAATGGGAACTACATTTAACCGATAATAAAGATCCTCTCTAAAAGATCCCTCATGCACGGCTTGTTCCAGGTTGGCGTTGGTAGCAGCGATAATCCGAGTATTAACAGGGACCGATAGTGTCCCCCCCACTCGTACAATTTCCTTTTCCTGCAATACTCGAAGTAACTTGGCTTGTAAAGCCGGGCTTATCTCACCGATCTCATCCAAAAATATAGTGCCCCCAACTGCTTCTTCAAAATAGCCTTTTTTACCTTGTTTCCTGGCTCCGGTAAAAGCCCCTTCTTCATAGCCGAAAAGCTCACTTTCCAGCAAAGATTCAGCAATTGCAGTGCAACTAACCCGAACGAACTGTCCGGTTCGCCAACGGCTAGCATTATGGATGGCGTGGGCGAACAATTCTTTCCCGGTGCCACTTTCACCACGAAGCAGGACCGTGGCTGGCAGATCAGCAGCCCGTTTTGCCTGGTCCACGGCTGCCTGCATTTCTGGACTTTCACCAATAATATCCTCGAACGTATATTTTGCCTCCAAGTGGCGAATTCTCCGTTTCGCTTGAGCCAGCTCTTCGGTAAGCCGCTTAATTTGGGACACGTCATGGATAACACCTACACTTCCCCGCAGCTTCCCATGTACAATTATCGGGGCCACATTTACGATAACATCCTTTTTTCGTGGACCTACTTTAAGACGAGCCCCCTGCACCGGCTTTCCCGTACTCAGCACTTTAAAATGGGTACTCTCTCCTTCGGCGATATCGACGGTAGCCGGTTTCCCCAACACATCCTTTTGGGTAAGCCCCGTGAGCCGTGTATAGGCCGGATTTACAAGAATACCGTTACCTTTTTCATCAACTACAGAAATCGCATCTTGGGTAGCATCAATAATGGAGGCTAACATAAGTTTCGCTTGAATAAGGTCGCTGATTTCGTGGCTGAGCCTTGTGATCAAAAATGAAAATAACGGTAAGGATTCAGGGCCTACAATAAGCACCCCTTTCAATCCCAATGATCTAATATTGTCTTGAGCCTTGCTTGTGCCACAGACAACTAAATCAAGGCCTGACAAAGAAACAAGGTCCCTAATCGCGATAACTGGAATTGCTCTAAAGTATGGGGGAATATTTGCTGGGTTTTCATCGCCGCTACATACGTAAGCCAGAGGTTGCAGAAGTGTGCTTTCTTCAAAGCACTCTGCTATTCCTCCGGCATCAGGTACCAGGCCGCTTGCTGCAACCCCGATCAAAAGTCCCTCCCCCTTCAGAAATATTACAGACGTTATATTATTCTCTTTAATTATCTTACCACTACTCTGTACATCTTTGTACACCTCGATTTTAAAACCCAGAGGCTCCCTAAAGACCGCATCAACCCTGCCTTACGCTATTGGTTCGCCACCATAAAACAAAACTCCTCCATAATACCGCGTATGCATGTATCTTTTTCCCTTATTCCCTCTATGCTAAGAAACTGTTCGCGACCCATGAAAATAGCCGACGAGTCCACACTAGAAATCGAGTAAGTAACCCCATAGTAATTTACTATGGGGTTATCCCTCTTACAGAACCTTACCTACGGGCCTCGTATACTGCTCCTGATAAATCTCAGTCACCTCTCCCTGAAGTGATGCAAAATCCCGGCAGTATACGTTGTTAAATTTACTAGCCCCATCTCGTCGAACCAACTGTTTGGCAAGGCCATGCTGAGTAGGGGGCTTGCGGAATTTCGCCATCTCGTCATGGAGATTTTCTTGAATTCCCCGGTGTAGCCCCTTCTCCGCAGGGTTTTGTGCGGATGCTTCTACGATTTCCACTCCCTCATTTTCTTCATCCTTAGCCTTCGTCTTATCTATCCTTGTGTTTCCACTTGTTTGGGCTTACCTGTTTGTTTAAGGATGATGCAGGGTTTCCCCGGTTAAGTTTGCCTGCCTGAATTTGAACGCATCCGTCCAAACTAACCAAGTTGTTCAGCTTTGGGGCTTTCCCGCTGTTCGCAAAGTTACCCACTCAGTCAGCCAACCCCGGTTCGCTTTCGCTAGGTTCCAAATTCCCCCTTGGGCTTCCTTCGGACCCCACCGTTACCAGTGGCACCCTTGCTTACGGGTTGTCTTCCCGCTGATTAGGTGACAGGGTTTCTCTCAACCCACTGGCGCAACAAACATGCCGGGCAAACAAAAAGGGCAGCCGAAACTGCCTCATTGCTAACTGGCCTTGTTTTCCACTCGAAGTTTATCAGCAATAATTGCAATAAACTCTGAGTTCGTTGGTTTCCCCCGGTTAACATCTATGGTATAACCAAAAAGGTTGTTTATTACATCTACGTTACCCCGACTCCAAGCCACTTCGATGGCGTGTCTGATGGCCCGTTCTACCCGACTTGGGGTGGTATTGTATTTTTCCGCCACCAACGGATACAGCTCTTTTGTAACTGCCCCCAATAAATCTAGATCTTTGGCTACCATCATAATGGCTTCGCGTAAATATAAATACCCCTTGATGTGCGCCGGCACTCCGATTTGGTGGATAATATTGGTGACTTCCAAATCTAAGCTTTTTGTTCTAGCCCTTGCCGTCGGCCTTGAAATGTATTCGCCACCGGCCAATTGGCGAATCCGCTCAATGAGGGTATCGAGGTTAAATGGCTTTAAGATATAATAATCTGCTCCTAAATCTACCACCCTCTGGGTAATGCTCTCTTGACCGAACGCTGTTAACATAATTATTTTAGGGCGATCGTTTACAGGTTTTTCCGTTAGCCGTTCGAGAACTCCCAGCCCGTCCAAGTGGGGCATAATAATATCCAACACCAAAATATCTGGGGCCGCTTCGTCAATGGTCTCCAATACCTCTACACCATTATAAGCTACTCCTACCAATTCCATATCTGCCTGTTCCTCAATATACTCCCGAATTAGTTCACAAAACTCCTTATTGTCGTCAGCGATCATGACCCGGACGTAATCTGCCACTTCTTCTCCCCCTCTTTGTTTCCTAAATTCATTTACACACGAATTTAGTTTATTTTGCCACCAACCCTCTGGCAAACTTTGGTAATGGGTGTAGAAGATATTCGACACTCCGTTACTAGAATCCTCTTTATTAGTAATAAAAGCCGGGAAAAAGAAGAGACTAAGCGGCGCCTTTCGAAATGCATTTGCTTTTTTCCAACATCCATTCAGCCAATATTCCGAACCCACGGCTAGGATCATTGACAAATACATGGGTCACAATGCCCACCAGCCTATTGTCCTGTATTATTGGGCTTCCGCTCATTCCTTGGATAATTCCGCCCGCTCTTTCCAGAAGCCTCTCATCGGTAATTTTTAACACTAGTCCCTTGTCTGTCGGATTGTAACCAATTATTCGTTCTATCTCCACCTGAAAGCCTTCAATTTCGTCTCGCTCCAATACAGTATACATTGTTGCCGGCCCAGAATAAACTTCACTGGCCAATGCCACTGGGATTCCTTCCCGATGATATGGGTTTTCCAATGGCTCGTGGAGAACACCAAAGATCCCGAATTCGGTATTGGCTACGATTCGGCCCAAGTAGCCTTCCCCGGGCTGGAAGACTCCTATCTTCTCCCCTGGTTGACCCCTGACCCCGATGTTCACATTGGAAATAAGTGCTTTAACTATAGACCCGCTTCGAATAACCAGCGGTGTGCCCGTATCTGAATCTGATACCACATGGCCAAGAGCACCAAAACAGCCCCTACTAGGATCGTAGAATGATAAAGTACCTACCCCGTTTGCCCCGTCCCTCACATATAGCCCGATACGATAAGGTCCTTGCCTTGTGCGGACAGGGTCTAGCTCCACCGTTCTAACTCCCATTCCTCGTTGAAGTTTTAACACTAGGGTTGTCTGCCTGCTCCCAGCATTTTTCACCGCCTGGATTAAGTCTGCCACCTTCAATAAGGGGGACCCATTTGCTTCCAACAATAAATCCCCCGGTAAAATACCGGCATCCTGCGCCGGATGGTAAGATCCATCTGTTGTGATGGTATTATCGTAGCCCACTACAATGATTCCACGGCTAGCTAGCAGAACACCAACAGCATGGCCGCCAGGTACCACTATATCGCGTTCTTTTGCCTCGACCAAAATTCGCCGGCAGGGAAAACCAAACAACAGGAGTTCCACTTCTGACTGGCCAATTTCAGCCGTCTTCAAAGTTAAAGGATGGCCAAGGTGTATTTCTGTCGGCTTTTCAGTGAGCCAGGTTTCATTGAGTTTGACTCTAGGCCCTGTCAGCAAGCGGGCCTTAACAGGCAAATGTATATTGAAAGAAAAAGACTGACTTTGTCCCACAGGTAACCCGATGCTGTCGGGGAAAGACACAAGATAAAAGTAGTTTGGTACTAAAAAAACACCCACGATGGTAAACGCAACAATTAGCCCAATGACAGCCCTTCGTTTCATGGACGGCAACTCCTTATCC
>DATERQ010000103.1:0-3901 GCA_035271345.1 bacterium
AACCTACGCTTGGGTCAGTTAAAGATTTTTACCCAGTGAATAGACTTCGCGTGCGTCTAATACTTGGTCATTCTTGACAAATAATTGGCTCAATGCCGCTTTATGAAGCCCCATCTTAAATCCTCCGATTCCCAAGGGCCCAAAGCAAATCTTGCCATGGCGTTCTTTGGCATTGTCGGTGGGTTTCAACCCGCCGATGCCCCCCGGGGGAACGGCATTTAAGTCGGCAAGCACTTTCAAGTCTGGCAAGGCAAGCCATGTCTGTTCTTCCAGGAGCAAAGCTCCCGGAGCCCCAGTTGTTAGTACTGCTACTTTACCGGCCAAAGCTTCGGCCATGGCTTCTTGGTCAGCAGGATTCAGCGCTAGGGCCGATATCTCTACCTTGTACTGTTCCTTCAAAACATTGCAGACCGTTTGCGCTTTTTTCATGGATCGAGATGAAAGAGTCACCGTAGCACCCTCTAAGGCCAACAGCGCAGCAGCCCGCATCCCAACCGGGCCTGTACCTGCTAATACCATTACCTCTTTACCGGCAACAGGATGGGCTTCGTTCATTTTAATTACCGCTGCTCCGGCTGTAGTATTACAACCGTTGGCATCGAGTAAAACCGACACCCGTACCGGCCCGAAAAACGTATTTAGAGCCACATCCATCACTTCTTGAGCCGGTGACACCTGGGAGCCGCCGATAAAAATAGCGGTGTTCTTTAGCTTTTCGCCTCCACGCGTAAACATAGCCCCATATATTAAATCTTGGACATTCTCAGTGGTGACGCCACCGTAAGCCAATATATGGTCCACCCCGGCGTCGTACGCTACAATGCTGTCGAAAACACTTGCCAGCGGGTCAGTATCCAGTTGGATTAGTATCTTTTTCACCTGACCACCTCCACCCGGCCAACTGCCGGTTCTCTTTTGCTTGAGTCCGTTGTATTTGGTTGGGACTTAAACACCACCCCTTTGTCCGTTAGCTAGGCTTTCTAGTCTTACTTATTGCAAGTTTTATGCCACTATTAAAAACATGGGCTTCATTGCCTCTCTACTGCTTTTGAAGGTGCCAGCGTTAAAAACAGAAATTGTCATGTTTTGGAACACTTAAAGGCCGATATCAAAAGAATTAACCCAGACAACTGAACATGGCCTGTCTCCTTCGGTTAATGTACTGTTATGGTACATGTGCTGTTTTAATCCGGTATGCAAGGCCCGGAATATAACTGCCTGCTTCCGGTCCTTTTTGGTCTTGACTACACTCTCACACCATTGGATAATAAAAACATCCCATCATTACACCAAACAAGGAGGACTGCAAATGTCCATCGCTTGGGCTATTACCGGCTGCGGTCATTACTTGGCTGAAGCCCTAGCCATTTTGGGCCGGATTCCAGTTGCCGATGTCTTTTTATCCCGGGCGGCCGAGGAAGTAACAAAAATATACAAGTGCGATCTTGGGGCCTTGCCTGGCATAGGAAAAAATATTTATAAGGAGCGCGCGTTTAGCTCACCTATCATCGGGCATCTTTACCACAACAGGTATGAACTGTTGGTTATTGCCCCGGCCACATCCAATTCTGTCGCAAAGTTTGTCGCCGGAATTTCCGACTCATTGGTTTCCAATTTGTTTGCCCAGGCGGGTAAATGCAAAATCCCCATTATTGTGTTGCCTACTGACACTGAAGGTACGATAACTTCCCCTGGACCTAAAGGGCCGGTACGAGTGTTTCCCCGCCCAATAGATTTGGCCAATACCCAGCGCTTGAGGGAGTTCCGCGGAGTAACAGTAGTTCAAAGCCCAAAGGAGCTGCAGCAATGTCTAAACGCTTATTTGTGACTGGCCGGCTAGCCGCGGGCAGCCTCAAAGATACCATAAAAGCTATAGCGCTAGAAGTCCCTTATGAGATAGCAGTTCTGCCAATAAGTGTTGCCTCATTGATGAATACCCAATTCCTCCAAAAACATCTTTCTACCTGCTCCCAGTACAGCCAAGTGATACTACCTGGCCTTTGCCGCGCCGATACCACCAAACTAACACAGTTCACACAAACATCGGTAGTGAAAGGTCCCAAAGATTTAAAGGATTTGCCTGCCTTTTATGGGGAAGAGGCTATGGCCAATCATGCTACAGATATTGTTGAGCCTCGGACACCCCAAATCGTAGCCGAGATCGTGGATGCTCCCTACCTAAATACGGCTGAAATTATTAGCCGAGCAACTTATTACCAAGAATCCGGAGCGGATTTTATCGATTTAGGCAGTTGCATGGAGAAAGACTTTCCTCACCTGGAAGAAGCTGTGAAAGAATTAAAGCGAGCAGGGATGAAGGTAAGTCTGGATTCCTTTAAGGAAACAGAAATCATGCGGGCTTTGGAAAGCGGAATTGATCTTATTCTGAGTCTAAATGAATCCAACCTTCACTTGGCCTCCCGCCTCACTTGCCCGGTAGTAATACTGCCTGACTTTGACGCTAGTACCCTGGAGTCTTTGGAACATAACCTGGCAGAAGCCCAAGCAGCCGGGGCTGACTGTATTCTTGATCCTATTCTAAGCCCGCTTAATTTTGGCCTCAGCGCTTCTCTGGAGCGATTTGCCCAAGCCCGCTGCAGATTTCCACAACTCCCTTTTCTAATGGGTATTGGAAATGTAACCGAATTAACAGATGCCGACAGCACCGGCATCAATATGCTTCTCATGGGTGTTGCCCATGAACTTGGGATCGATTATGTCCTAACCACTGAGGCATCTTCACGCACACGAGGTGCTGTTAAAGAAGCTGCGTTGGCTCGCCAGTTAATGCACCAGGCAAAGAAGAAGGGGACCCCACCAAAAAATATAAGCCTGGATCTCATTACAGTAAAGGACCAAAGGCTTGAAAGTTTCAGCCCCCGGGAGCTGAGACAAATGCATCTCCTTGTCACCGATACAAACTTTCGCATCTTCATCGCTGCTGATCGCATTTTCATCTTTAATCGCGATTTTTTTCTGTCGGGAACTGACCCAGACAAGCTGTTTTTGCAGCTAAATGTCACCGATCCTCAACATGCCAATTATCTGGGCCGGGAGTTATACAAGGCTCAGCTAGCGCTGAGGCTGGGGAAAAAATACGTGCAAGAGCAAGAGCTTAACTGGGGTTATCTTAGTTCGAATTGGGCTCTCTGAAAAACCTAACCACTAAACCAATCACTGCTAAGCTTCTTTACCCCGCTACAATCGGTGGCCGCCAACAATTTAGTAACCTTCTGCCCACCTGGCAATACTAGATCAGGGGCTATTTCCAACAGCGGGATCAGCACAAAAGCCCGTTCGCCAAGGCGAGGATGGGGAATCTTCAAATCAGAATCTTGCACAGTCTCTTCTCCATACAATAAAATATCGATGTCAATTGTTCTCGGTCCCCAATGGATAATTCGTTGCCGTCCGAGACTCTGTTCTATCTCACCGATTAATTTCAATAATTGTCGGGCCGATAACCGAAGGTTCGCTGCCATGACAGCGTTATAAAAAAACGGCTGATCCACCAAACCCACTGGTCGGGTTTTGTAAAGAGAAGAAATTCTCTTTATGAAAACGCCGCTTTCCTTGAGTCTAATGATAGCCGTTCGAATATTGTGTCGGCGATCACCGAGGTTGCTCCCCAAGCTCAGATAAGCCATAATCATCTCTAGTTCTGCACACCTCCACCGCTGCATATTCCATGGGCACTGGCAACGGTACTCGGGGCTTTTTTACAGTAACCCTAATTTGCCGAATACCGTGTTCGGCTAGCAACCTTTGGGCTATAGCTTCGGCCAGAGATTCCAATAGCCGGCGGGAAGTACCAGATACAACCCTTGTTATTGTTTGGACAACTTCACCATAATCCACAGTCTGAGCCGGATCGTCTTCCCGGGCTGCAACCTGTAAAGAC
>DATERQ010000104.1:0-19017 GCA_035271345.1 bacterium
GTATAGAATCTTTCTGGTCTAGGTCTGAACCTGGCGTGAGTACCTCAATGGCTCTGGGTTGGTTGGGGGAACGCCTCAAAAACCCTCTGGTTTCTAAGGTTCGCAGATGCTTGTGTACTGTAGAGCTAGAATTAAGTCCAACTGCAGCTCCGATTTCCCGCACTGAAGGCGGATATCCAGCTGCCGTAATGAATTCCTGAATGTAATCCAACACCTGTTGTTGGCGATGTGATAACGGTTTTGATTTAGTCACTAATAATACACCTCCCATGCTGAGGGGTGAGATTATTTTAACGTCCGATAATATATCTTATGTAAAGTAGAAGAAAACTGGGGTTATTCACCCAGCCCTGGTTAAATTATATCATGGGTTGGGCTATCGGCCAGAAAAAAACATTGAATTTAATAATGGCATGCCACAACTCACCATTATTATTATCATTCAAAGGCAACACTGACTGGTGCTGTTGGATTCGAGTCATTTCGACTGTTTTAATGCTAAGGTATCGATCTATTGTAGAAAGATGGCTTAAATAGTGTTTTACTTCCTTGTATGACCCAGAGAGGTTTAGTTCTAGATTAGTCTGTTTTGCGCCTTCAGCTATTGTAGAGCCTGAAGCTGTAAACAGCCCTGTGATCCGAATCTCGCAGGTATCAGCTATTTGGTTGAGTTCATTTATCAGGCTGGGGAGACTTTCGGTGGAAGGAATTTTAAGTTCCATATCACTTGTTGACCGCTGCTGGTATTGCCAATTTCGCTCATGCTCTTCAACCCGGGCCAAAAGTGAACGGTGGTGATTAGTTTGGTTAGTAACATTATCCAAGGCCTGCTGGGAAACCCGTAATTGATAGAGGGTCCTCGTTACCGGCAATATAGACAACATAAACACTGTTGCTGTAACAATCAAGAAAAGCTGGTTTTTGTTAAAGCCCTCGCGGTGTAGCCCATTCATGTGCGGTCTATCTTCCCTTCAATAACAAACTGATAAAGTCCAATATTATCCTTATACTGGCAACTGACCAAACGCAGCTCTTCACCAAATAGGACTTGCAATCGTTCAAGTAGCATAGCAGAACTTGAGGGAGTGTCAGCCCAACCGCTGATGTAGAGCATCTCATCTGTTACTGTTATTTTGGTCAAGCCTATGCCAGGAAGGGCTGCTAGCTCGATTTGATCTAAATTTTGTTTAGGGTTTACAGAATCTTCGTTTAGTAATTGTTGGCGCTTTGATTCTCGGTCAATATGATAATATAAAGCTTCAGCCTTTCTTTCCAGGCTCCGAATTTGCTTGATCGTCGGCTCTGCGTTTATCAGTTTTTGTTCTATAACATCAAGTCTACATTGAAGTTGTGTTGAGACCAACGGCAATAGAACCGTTAACAACAATAATAACCAACCAGTTAAAAATTGAATTTTATCTGAATGCTGTCGGCGTAATAGGTCCTGCGGCATCAAATTAAGCCGTTGTATTAGCCTATCCCTTGACTGCATTATACTCCCCCACCCCACCAACCCAGCCCTAAACCAAAGCCGGTGCCAAACAAAGTCATATCAGGGTCCGGAAGCCCAAGTTCTTCTCTCGTAAGCAATTTTAACCCCAGATCAAAAGCTAGTTTGCTGGCAAAAGAACTATTTTTAGATCCCCCTCCGGCACAGAACAAATGGGAGTCAGGTATAATACAATGTTGTCTGCTGGCAAAATCCAGGCTCTGCTTCACTTGGGTAAAGAGGCCTTGTTCAATTGTGTCCTGATCACCATCCATTACAACGGTACGGGCCATCACCGGTTGCTTGTTGGCAACGATTAATATGTCAGCGCTGCTAGCACCGAAATCGCATAGGACCAAACCATCTATCTGATCAGGCCAACGGTACTGAACCCAACGAAACAGTGCCAATATTCCCGGTTCTATCAATAGAGGCCTCATTCTGATCAACTCAACGGTACTAATAAGAGCCTGTACTATTCTTTTAGGGCTTGCCGCCAACAGAATAGTGTGTTTTTTTGGGGTTCGTTTTAGTGAAATAAAATTGAATTCCGTGTCTTGGGCCGAGTATGGAGTATAGCGATCTATTTCCCATTGCAGCGACTGCCGGATCTGTACCTTTGACAGTGGTGGAAAATCTAACTGCTTCAGAATTACACGGGAGCCGTTTAATGCTAGCACCGCCCGGCGGACCCTAATTCGGCTTGCTTGTAAACATGATTTAATGACGGATGCAACGGTAACCGGATCAATTATTTCTCCATCCACTACAGATCCTGGTGGGATAGATGTGGTGTGGCTATCTAAGATTCGCACAGTTCGCTTTCTATTCTTCTTATTTAGGCCCATAAGAACAATCTTTGCCATCCTAGATCCAATGTCCAGCCCCAATAATAATCTCTTCATTTATTTCCCCCTTTGATATTAACTATGGCGCGGTTGCTTGTGTACCTTTGCAATTGCTTGGCTAAGGGCAATGATGATGTCTGTCCGATACTGCTGTCGCAACTGGGCAGTTTTAGCATAGATTGCACCCTCTTTGGTAACTACGTAACGTGCCGGCAGGGCATTGAGAGCCAAGGCAAGAATATCTCGGCGGCATTGGTCACAAAAGCACACCCCAGGAAATTGTTCTTGAATATCTTCTAATTGGGCCGCTACAGCAGTTTCCATGCTGTTAATCAAGTTCATTTCCAGCACAACCTTTCGTTCCGGGTTAGTTTATAAAAGGTACATAGAAACGTTGGTGCCAGTCGGAACGACGAATACTTAGACCTGGTAATGGAGCCACCAACCCTTGGCCAGTCGGACCCAAATAACAACACTTGATTTCAGATTCAGCAACAATCCTTTCGCTAACCACACATCCGTTTAGTGTCGTTGAGGATTCAAATACTATCTCAGTGGGGGAAACTAACACTGCCGCTAAAGAATTACAGTTTATCACAATCCCGGAGGCCCCAATCAACAGCACCATGTCCCCATCGCTTGGGTTATCGTTTATCATAAGCCTACCAGATGCAATTATTGCCGTCCCCGGAGTCAGGAGCCCTGAAACTACGGCGTCGCCTTCAATAAAAACGATGCCCCCCATGCTATGAACACTATCGATATAAGTTGAGTCAGCAATGATAATGTCAGCAATAGTTCGATAGAAATCTAAATCGACGCCAGGCAGATTAGCGGACATGGCATCGCCTTGATAAACTGTACCTTCAATTGTTGCATCGGTCGAAATACATACATTTCCATTGGTGAAGACGTCTCCGGAAATATAGGAACCAGCGGGAATAACAAGGTCATGGGCTGTTCCCTGATAAAGAACGTAATTGTAGGCTTCGTGCTGAGGATAGGGTTCCAAAATAAAGTTCTCAGCCAGGGTTTGTCGGCCAACCCCTGCATAGCCGGTGGCTTCCACTGGTAGAACCAGTCTTTGTTGTTGCAATTGTTCCCGTGCCGTTAAAAACTCAATTTCATAACTACCTGTAGTAAGCTCTCCTGTTATTGGTGAGCGGTGTGAGGGGTTTTGGTACAACATAGTTTCGGCCATAGCCAAACCGGCTTCAGCCAAGTACATGGCCTGTACTTCTTCAAAGTAGTTCCGTGCCAGTTGACTATTGACCATATGCAAATACGATAATCCGCCTGTGATCACCATCAATATAGATATTAGAATCAAAACTGTTATTAAAGTAAATCCTGAATCCCCTTTTATTGTCCTATCCATGATACTCCTACCTCATATTGCGCAACCAGACTCTAGTAGTATACTGAGCAGTTTTTAGACCAGTCTCAGTAGTAATGGAAATAATGGCGATACTATCATTGGGATCCAACGAAAAGGTGAATTCGATCACATTTTCAGCAACGATATTGTGGGAACCGTGGATATTGCGCCGCAATTGGCGCTCGCTCGCTTCAAGGTAGTATTGAATCTCACGCCATTGAAGCCTGTTTCGGTCTTTGGCTGAAATAAAAGGGGCCTCAAAAACCACAGGACCGTTGGGTTCAGCCATAGTTACTGTCTTGCTTCCTTGCAAATCCCGTCGAAGCCATAGCAAGGCTGCCCAAGCATTTTGCAAGGCTTCACCCCCAGCCGTGGTGGTCCTATACGCCTGCACTTGGCAAACAATTGTACGCATAAGAACGGCAAAGATAAGACTGATGACAACCAGTGCGACTAGGATTTCAATTAGAATTCCACCGGAATCAAGGCCAAAATCGCCTGGTTGATGTGGCCAGGGTGGCCAATTCCTGCGTTTTACTATTGGGCAAATCCCTCCTCCGGATAAATACTTGTATCTTGTACAAGCCTGCTTGCAAATGTTTTACCTTCACCGCAAACTCGTAAGCCAGGTGTGTAGGTGAAGGGCGAAAGTCCTCATTTATCCACGCATGGGTACCAGCGGCCAGTAATTCTTCCATTTGGCCTTGCCCTACCATTAAAATCTGCATATTATCGTCTGCCCAAACCGTGTTGCGATGCACGGAAATCAAGGTAGAAAACAACGGAATAATGATTACAGCCAAGATAAATGCGGCCAGCATGGCCTCTAATAGAATAAAGCCACTAGACCCGTGCCTACATTTCAATTTTCTTTCTCCTCGAACATTTTTACTCGGCCGGTAGCTGGCAGCACAGTGATTCGTATGCTGTGGCCTGCAATATTGGCTAGCTTTATAGTAATTCCTGCTGACGGTGCACCAGTAGGGTGGAATATAAGGTTAGGAAAAGAAAAATGGGTTAGCTTAATACCTGGTGGCAACCATTGTCGGTACTTTTGCCTAAGGATACCATCATCATCCGCACGTTTAATGTCATAGCCCCAGCCGACATTATCATTGCCGATAAATATAATCTGGAACCTTCTTTCCTCTACCAAGGACTTATTGTGGAGCGACCTCAGAGTAGCAGTGAGTTCCCGAGCACCCTGTTGAAGCCGAATGGCATCTAGCCATTTTGCTAGGGGCGAAACCACCATAGCTGCGATTAAAACTATAATAGCAACACATATAAGCAGTTCTAGAAGAATGTAGCCAGCCCTTTGACTAGTCAACGCTGCCCCAAATGGTAATGAGGTACCATTGTACCAAATTTTGCCCCCAAAACTGCGCAACTAATGTTCCCACAACTAAGAACGGCCCAAAGGGTATAGGATCCGCCCACCTTCTAATCCGCATAAGGACCAAGATTGACCCCAGGCATCCTCCTGCCAAGAAAGAAATAGCCAAAGCAGGTAATATTAAAGGCCAACCTAAGAATATACCCATGGCTAGTGATAGTTTTATATCTCCTCCACCAATGCCGCCGCGGCTAAGAAGGGCGATAGAAGCGGTGATAGCAGCCCCAACTATGCCTCCTATAACCGATTGGAGGTAATCTGTTCCCGGTAGCAAAAGCCCTAATATGGCTCCCCCAATAGTGAAGGCATCAGGTAAAATATATGTTTCCATGTCAACCATTGCAGCGGCGATGAAGATTATCCCCATTATTAATGGACGACACGTCCCGGTATGACCAACGCCGGTAAAGTTCACAGCCAATCCATACATGCTAGTCAAAAGGGAAAAGACAATAATCCGACCTACGAATGGTTTTAGTAGCATATTTGCACCTCGACTCAGACCCAAAGTTAACCGCCTTTTTCCTCGCCGGAAAAATCCACAGTAGTTTCAGAAATATAAAAACCATGTTCTGTGCATTCCAACTCATAGCCTTTTTTAGGCTGTCCTTTCAGTGTATATTGATAGCTATCACCACTCTGCGGACAGGTAGGAATTGTTTTCAAACGCACCTTATCTTCGCCCGTACCGGCTTTTAGGTTTTCGAGGTCTTGAGGATATTTGTTGTTCTCAACGTAATAGAATTCCAGTGCCGCTTCAATTTGTTTCATGTTAGCCCGGCAAGCAGATTGTTTTGCATTGTCCCAGACATCTTTTAAACGTGGTGCAGCCAACCCGGCTAAAAGACCAACAATAAGCACACCCACCAATACCTCGATTAAAGTAAATCCTCCCTTGCCTTTGCAAATAAAAGCGACCATAAACTCCCCCCCCTTTTATTGGCTCAATCCACCGATCATCAACCCAAAACATCAATTACAGCCAGCAATGGTAACATGATTCCGGAAACAGTAATAGCAACCACAGCCCCAGCCACAATAATAAGAAAAGGTTCGACCCATGTCACTGCAACAGTCAGTGAATGGCGAACGTCATTACTTAAAGTTGTACCGGTTTGATAGAGCATGTTCGGCATGTTTCCTGTAGCCTCCCCAACCCTCACCATCTGAAGCAGCAGACTTGGAACGCCCTTAATAGTGCGCAGCTGGCTGGTAAGACTGAGCCCTAATTCACTGCCACTTTTAAGCTGTTCAATCGCAGTGACAATGGGCTCAATAGTAGCTGTTTCCCCAGCAATAGATAACGCTGTGAGAAGAGGTGTACCACACCCCAAACACAAGCCTAGAATAATGCAAGTTTGGGCCAAACGAAAACGCAAGACTAGAGGTCCCAATAATGGTATGCGCAATAAGAGGAAATAACGGATTCTGGCTCCGCCAGGCGTCAACCATAACAGCAAGAACAGGACAGTTGCAATACTCATTACTAAACAAAACACAAACCATGTCTGGTGCTGCCCCAACGACAATAGGATCATGGTTGTCAGCGGAGGATCGGCTTCCAAGTAAAGTAGCAGATCCTTTATCTGCGGCAACGCAAATTTGCTAATAACAACGGTCCCAGTTAACGCCAAAATCAACACAAACAATGGGTAGATGGCGGCAGCACTAACTTTTCGTCTGAGCTCTAGTTCCTCTTGGTAAGTATCCGCCAGTTGATCGTAAACGTCTGCCAGCTTACCAACCTCTTCGGCAGCAGCAGTCATTTTAACTAACAGAGGGGGAAAGAGGTGGTTTTGTTCGGAAATAGCCTGGGCTAGTGATTTACCCTCCTCAATCCCCTGTTTTAGACCCATTAAAGCCCGCTTGTAAAATGGTTGTTTAGTTTCCTCTATTGATATTTGTAGGCACGTTGTAAGCGGAAGCCCAGCACGACTCAAGCTGCTTAGCTGGCTTACAAGTCGTTGCTGGAACAGTAGTTTTGACCTTTTTCCAACCAAAGCCAGTATAGCACGATCAAACCAGAGGGTTTTACCTTTACATTCTTTTAAATGGATAATCAAAAGCCCTTGATCATGCAATTTGCCTCGTGCTTCTTGTACGGATCTTGCCTCTAGCCGTCCGTGAATCATGCTACCATTTAACGTGGAGGCTTTAAACATAAACTGCACACCGTCGGTCTCCCTCCCCAAGCCTTACCAGCTACACTAACCGAAGGCATATTCAGCCAACCAACCAGTTGCCAGCATCACCTCATCCATAGTTGTGCGCCCCAATGCTACCTTTACCAAACCATCGGCCAACAATGGTTTCATTCCTTCTCTCACCGCTTGTTGTCGGATCTCATCTGCGGTGGAACAGTCTAATATTAAACTTTGAATGCTATCTGATCTAGCATCGAGTACTTCGCCAATGGGGATTCTACCCAAGTAGCCAGTGTATCTGCAAAATGGGCATCCAACGCCTTTGGTCCATGTTTTGCGCCCTGGGCCACAATAATTTATCATTATTGTTTCTTCATAATCGGCAGGCTGGTATAATTGGCTACAATGTGAACATACGGAGCGAACTAGGCGCTGTGACAAGATTCCGTTTAAAGCTGACACCAATAAGTACGGTTCTATTCCCATATCCAAAAGACGAGCAATAGTGCTGGCCGCATCATTGGTATGTAGGGTAGACAAAACTAAATGTCCTGTTAATGCCGACCGGACAGCGATCTCCGCTGTTTCACTATCACGGATTTCCCCCACCATAATGATGTTTGGATCTTGACGTAAGATAGACCTTAAACCTCTGGCAAACGTTAGACCAGCCTTAGGATTAATCTGTACTTGATTTATGCCAGGAAGATGGTATTCTACTGGGTCTTCAATTGTAATTATGTTTTGTTCGGCACTGTTAAAGGATTTAAGCAAGGCATATAAAGTAGTCGTCTTTCCGCATGCTGTGGGGCCCGTCACCAAAATCATGCCCCCTGAACGGGCTGCAAACTTCAATAGGGCTTCCTGTACCGTATTTGTAAATCTCAGTTGGTCAATACTATCAATTAAACCGGTCCTATGTAGGAGACGCAGGACAATTTTCTCTCCAGTGGTAGTAGGCAAACTGGCTACCCGTATATCTATCTGCTTGTTACCAATTGTATATTCCAGCCGTCCATCCTGTGGAATTAGTCTCTGGGCAATATCCATTCCTGCTCTTACTTTGATAGCTGTAGTAACTGCTGCAAATATCCGGGGATCAAGACTGATTTGGGGATGCAATATGCCATCAATTCGTAATCGGACACGTCCCCCTTCACGGTTTGGGTCCAAATGAATATCGCTTGCACGCTGGCCTATTGCTTGTTGAAACATAGAATCCACTATACTACCAATAGATGTAGAATCTGTGCTTTCCGCCGTTAAAACAAGGCCCTGTTCCATATCTGTTTGACCACTATTGTATGCAATATCATCGAGGGGCCCATAGAGACTAGTGAGTTCGGCTACAATATGGTCAGGATTGGCAAATACTGGTTTAATCTTGTAGCCGGTTGCCAGGTGAACTTCATCAAGTGTCCACACATCTGATGGATTGGATACAGCTACACGCAAAGTTCCATTCCTAAGTTCTAACGGTAGAACTTTGAGCCTCTTGGCTAGGTCTGGCGGCAAGGCGCGGGCAACGTTATCTTGAGGCCTTAGGTTAACTTGTTTGTTGGACCTATTATAACCATCTATATTCATAAAAGCACCCCACACAAGAAAGAAAACAGCAATCAATATACTTCTCTCTTATTCGCCATTTTCCCCATAATTCCTGCCATAGGACTATAATTATAGTTGTATAAACATTGTTCACGAACTTTTGATAGAGGTCATTCGATTTGCTCTAACATAATAACTGGGTTGGTTTCGGTGAATGCACTGCCATTGTAACCCCAGGCATAACTAGCCAAGGCCATAAGGTTGTTTTGGGCATGCGTATTGACTTCACGGAAAATGCTCAGGAATGCCATGGTATACTTACGGACTTAATTGACCGCGGGCTCTGGTATGAGGATGGCCTGCTGGCGGTTGTTGGGTGTTGGCAACTACATAAAATGCAGAGTGTGCTCGATTATCTACCCATCTATAAGAAGCAAATTCCGGTAAAAAAGTAATTAAGGAAGGCATGGACCTCAAAGTCAACTGAGGCTGCCATTTCTAGGCTTCGCAGTTCGGCCACAGCCATGGAAACTATTCATCCTTACGCTGCTGTTAGT
The DNA here is from genome assembly GCA_035271345.1 of bacterium. Classification (GTDB taxonomy): domain Bacteria; phylum Bacillota; class DTU030; order DUMP01; family DUMP01; genus DUNI01. Next base: position 9,361 of record DATERQ010000104.1, read on the forward strand.
TTGTGCGAAAGCCTTGCAGAAACGGCAACTATCTTAAGGCTAAATATACCTGGGCTGTTAAAAAAGAGGCTTCGCTCCCTTAACCTCATTGAATCAGCCTTCAGCCCAGTAACTAAGGATATTAAAAACTGGAAGAATGGTAAGATGGTTCAACGCTGGACCCGTGCCTCTTTGCTAGATACTGAACGCCGTTCCAACCGCATTGCCGGCTATCGGTCTATGTATGTTCTGATTTCCGAAATTCAGCCATTAATCTCGGATAAATAATTGGAGGAAGTTGAAAAGGAGAGTAGAACTGTGTAATACTGAGCCGCTCAAATCCTACGCGGGGTTTAGGACAAGCCCCTCTATCTGTGGCTTAAGGTTCCTTTTGAGGTATGTAGAAGTTCGTCTACGCTCATCGTATCAATGCCACCAGCGCCTTGGTAGGATTTTACCCGCTTGTATGCCTGGTTTAGGTTGTCATGCTGTAGAATTCGCTCGAGTAAATTATCGCCTGGGCTGTGGTATTGGTGTTGTTGTTTTCAGCACTTCTCTTCCAAGAGGACACTCCAGCATACCCTTTCTGTTCCGCAGATGTTTTTGCGGGTAGCCCTCATTCATGCTCGGCTGTCCTTGCTTTTGTGTTCGGTGGCAGTTATTTACTGACACCTTCTAAGGTTCCACCCTTTCCACTCTAGTTGCAACTAATGCGGTACTATGGCTTCTGCTAATTTCTCACAGTTCGTTATTACTGCGGGTTTTTACTCTCTTTCCCCCATCTGTGAGGCCTCTCCGGTTAGGTGAGCAATTTTTCCCCCTCGGATCGCACCTATGCCGGGCGAACAAAAAAGGACGGGCCCTTCAACCGTCCTTTGCATCTGCATTTATGATGTGGAAAAATGGCAGTAATTCTGCTCCATTTTTGTTTCTATTGATATCCTTGATACCTGGAGAACCTTGATGTACTTGATGGCGCGCCCGGCAGGAGTCGAACCTGCGCTCCTAGATCCGGAGTCTAGTGCTCTATCCACTGAGCTACGGGCGCCTACCCTAGGTTAGTCTTATTGCATGGTGTGGACAACCACACCTTACATTCGAATCCTATTTTGGGGTTCTCGCTCCTAATCCTATATCCCATTGACAGTGGATGTCTATATGCTTGACTGACTAAAGTATACGCCATTGTCGCTGTTGTTGTCAAATGAAACTGGCGATTTGATTTCTCCTAGCGATTTTGTTTCACTATGCGTTTTAGTTGCCGAATTAAACCCTTGGTCTGCAAATTCTCCTTTTTAAACATCAGGGACAAGGCTTTGGCCCGGGCCGATTGTTCTATAGCCGGTGGCGTGCCGCCGGAAGTAAAGTAGTCTTTAAGCCATTTGGTCTGCTTTTTCATTCGATCATTATGCCTATTATCCAAATTATAGCCTCCGTTTTTGTGGTCATATATCGGTTAGCTTTTATAGGCTTACCATTTCGACATTGACTTAGACCAGGTAATAACTGCCAGGAATAAGGGTTGATTGCGATACTTACACTAAGTTAGTGATAAAGGTAACAAGGAGGCTAATTCATGAGTAAAACAGTAATTGGTGTTTTTTCGCGCGAGGATTCCGCCAAACATGCTGTGCAAGAATTGCGTGCTTCGGGGTTCGGTACTAATGAAATTTCTATTATTGCCCGAGATCGACAGTCAGATTCCGGCGAGGCAACGATGTCTGAAGACGGTAATCTTACTACAGGTGTCACAACGGGAGGAATTCTGGGTGGAATCGCGGGTCTGGCTGCAGGCGTCGGGGCCTTGGCAGTCCCAGGTATTGGTCCTTTGGTGGCTGCCGGCCCTTTGACAGGGATAATTTCCGGTGCAGCCACCGGTGGAATTGCCGGAGGGCTTGTTGATTGGGGTATTCCTACAGACCGTAGTGATTTTTATGAAGGGAAGGTTCGGGAAGGACGGATTTTGACTACTATACGTACAGAAGAACACAAAGTAGACGAAGCAGCATCTATTCTTCGCCATCACGGTGCCACTGATGTAGAAAGTCACTAGAGGATTAAGCCGGGTAAAGGCTTGCAACCGATAACCTTTACCCGGTTATACATTCTTGGGTCAAAATTTAATCTTACGCCTTCCAACAAGGGTAGGGACAAGCGGTTGTGAAAAGTAACGCTGTACTAGGGTGAAATTGCCATATATACAGATATTGAGGGCATTGACGGCAATTTTGTTTTTTGTTATAATAACACTGCAGCGGGGGAGTAACTCAACTGGCTAGAGTAGCGGTCTCCAAAACCGTTAGCTGCGGGTTCGAGTCCTGCCTCCCCTGCCAGTTATACTAAGGCTTATTACAAGCCTTATTTTTTTACCACTTTGTTTTAGGCACATTTGAAAATACTGTAGATCAAGCGTTTTCCAATACACTTTCCTAGTGGCCACACCCATAGCTCCAGCACCCGATCACTTTCCTTCCATACTCCTAATTACCAGGCATCGGTTGGGACAGGCTTAGCAGATAAAACTACCAGCTGTACGATCCAGCCCCGTTGTTCGAAAACCCCTATATTTAGAAGCGACCCCCTTTTACAAATTATACCTATGCCTTTATTCACGTGCTAGCAAAGCCGCTCCCAGGGCACCCATGATTCCATAATTTTCAGGGACAAAAATGGGTTGGTGATATTGCTTACATTCCCACTGGTTAAGGCAGACTCTATAAAGCTGTAGTTGAAGACCTATACACCGTAAAGTAGTAGGCTAGGCTCCAGGAGGCTGGATGGCCACGCAATTGACCATCGTTGCCTTGGGCCAAGTCCTAGCCTGGCCTGGCTACCAGCCAGGTGCCATCCTCCATTCAGGCCGATGCTCACAGTACGCTGCCCATGCTTATCAAAATAGACATAAGGAAAACGGGATTAAGCAAACCATGGTGTCAAAGAGGACTGCAGTGATAATACCCGTATGGAATCTGTTTTCGATATGTTAAAGAAGGAGTCGATGCGCAGGTGGAATTTTGAGGCTAGGGTGTAGGCCTGCCCGGTTGGCCGTTATGAACTCTATTGGAACCTGGTGTAGCACAAAACGTTTACACAATAACCCAGGCTATAGGTCTCCTCTGGAATATGAGCGTAAATATTGGTCGGCGCTGCCAAATATTGTGGTTTACATTTATAATAATGGACAATTTCGGGATATCGGCAACTAGGAACACATCTGCATGTCCGGCTAAGGTGGAGCATTTAACCTTCAATCCCTACCCCTTTAGATATCCTCCGGCTGGATCAACATTAGCTCTTCTCGACTTAAGTATCGACGTCCAGCTAAACGAATGGCTTGACGTCGAATGGCTCGTTCGATAAGATTGCGTACCAGCCTGGCGTTACCACTGTGCCGGTAATCACATCCAACTATCAATTTTCGGCCCAGTTTTTCTCGAGCAGCGGCAGACAATCGATAATCGCGTTCGTTCAAAAATGCATCAGCAATTTTAAGAAGTTCATCGGGGCTGTAATCAGGGAAATCAATATGAATGGGGAACCGGGATCTTAGGCCAGGGTTGCTAGTAAGAAAGCGGTTCATTTCCTCTTTGTAACCGGCCAGAATTAACACTAAATCGTCGCGATGGTCTTCCATTAATTTTACTAAACAGTCAATTGATTCCTTGCCAAAATCCTTGTTGCCTCCCCGGGCAAGCGAATAGGCTTCGTCCACAAACAAAATCCCGCCAAGAGCGCGCTTAACATGCCCCCGGGTTTTGATAGCCGTATGTCCAATGTATTCTCCAACCAGATCAGCCCGCTCCACTTCCACCAAATGCCCCTTTGACAATATACCAAGTCCACTTAGAATATTTGCCAGAATACGAGCTACTGTAGTTTTTCCCGATCCAGGATTCCCCCTGAAGACCATATGTAAAACCAAAGGTTCTGCAGCTAAAGACTTAAGCCTCCGTCGTTGTAGGATTTCAGCATAGGCCTTGATTTCGTATACGAGTTGCTTGACATTACTGAGCCCTACTAAACCGTCCAACTCCGCTAAAGCATGATTTAGAGAGGTAACGCTAGAAGTCATTGTGCCCGTTAGTGTTTCTGTAGCTGGCCGCATGGCCACTAAGGTGGCCGGTGGCGTTAGCTCCCTTTTCGTTATCAATCGGGCGATACGGTTCATGGTAGAATCTTTCTTTCTACCTGCCCACACCATTGTTTGCACCTCCGCGGCTATATCGCTATAGTATACGCCACGGGAGCAAAACCTGTGCTTCCATGTAAGCCTTAAATATAAATCGAGCAATAATTATATTAACCGGAAGGAACCGTCCCATCTGTACTGGCAACTAAGACGGCCCTTCCTTGATCAAAATCCTTAAAGGCTATTGTCGGACGTTGTCCTGATCCGGACCATAGAGAACGGGTCGAGATGGAGTTATAGTAGAAATGGCATGTTTGTAAACTAACATTTGTTTTCCATCTGATTCCAAGGCTACAGTAAAATTATCAAACCCGCGGATGAGTCCCCGGATCTGGAAACCATTGACCAAATATACGGTACAGGGGATGCTATCTTTCCTGGCCTGGTTAAGAAAGATATCTTGTAAGTTAGGCTGTTTGCTCATGGTGTCGCCTCCAGTTTATTTTCTTTGCCGGGTTCCCGTTAGCTATTCGCGCCACACCTAAAGTTTTCCTTCTGCTATCCTAACAATTTGATCAGCTAACGCCTGCTCAGTAGAATATTGATCGCAATCTAACCAGATAATTCGGTTATCGCGTCTAAACCAGGTAAGTTGGCGTTTGGCCAACCGGCGAGTGTGCCGTTTTAAATTTTCCTTTACTTCATCAATGGTAGCTTCATTTCTCAAATAAGGAAATATTTCTTTATAGCCCAAAGCTTGTAAAGCAGGTAAATCTTCCGGTAAACCTTGCTTGAATAACCATTTTGCCTCATTTACCAAGCCTGCATTGAACATCTCCTCAACCCGTTGGTTGATGGCTTCATATAATTTAGATCGCTCCCGTTTAAGCCCTATTTGCACTACCCGATACAAAACCGGGCCTTTCCCGGAAGCGGAGAATAACCGACCGTAGGTGGAAACCTCCAATGCTCGGACTAGGCGGCGAGTATCAGTAGGTTGTATTTTTTGAGCAGCAATGGGATCCACGCGGGCAAGCTTTTTGTGTAAGAACTGCGGGCCAAGTTGGGCTGCTTTATTTGTAAGTTGATAACGGATTAATTGGTTAGCGCCATCGGGGCTAAAATCATAATTATCTACCACAGCACTGATATATAGCCCTGTCCCACCTACGAGCATAGGTTTGCGTCCCCGGTGGATTATATTAGGAATCAGCTTATTAACTTCGCGTTGAAAACGAACTACATTATATCTTTCCCAGGGGTCTGCTATATCTATATGATGGTGTGGAACAGTTTTCCTTTCGGCCAACATCGGCTTAGCCGTGCCTATGTTCAGATGCCGGTACACTTGCATGGAATCGGCTGAAATGATCTCCCCTTTTAATTGCAGCGCAACCTTGATCGCTATTTTGGTTTTACCTACGGCAGTGGGGCCCAAGATTACTAATAATGAGTCCATGTCGTGCCCTCCGTTATTAACGCCGAAAGTGGCGATCCAATTCATCTTTGCTGAAGAAAACCAATGTTGGGCGCCCGTGGGGACAGTTATATGGGTTATCGCACCGGCTAAGTTGTTCGAGCAAATGGCCGGCGTCACCAGCCGTTATCTTTTGTCCAGCCCTAATTGCAGCATGGCAAGCCATAGTTGTTTTTAGTTGGTGGCGTTGTTGATCCCAGGTAACCTGTTGTTCAAAATCCTTTTGTTCTCCTAGTAATTCGTGTACTAGGGTAATAGCTGCCTCCACCGGCATTACTTGCGGTATTGTACGCAATGCTAAAACATTCGGCCCAAAACGGTCCAAGACAATACCCACTGTTTCCCACTGATCTTTCTTTTCCATCCATAAGTTCAGTTCTGTTTCTGTGACATTAAAAGTATGGGGGATCAGCAAATGCTGTAAAGTAATGTTACCTTGTTTCCAGGCTTGCCCTATTTTTTCATAAAGAACACGCTCATGAGCAGCGTGTTGGTCTAAAAAATAAACACCTTTACTATTGCCATCTTCCAACACTAAATATGTTTGCAAAACCTGCCCTACAAGCCGAAGCTCTGACCACTGTGGAAGTACAGGTATCTGCCTTGGTTGCATAACGGATAAATCAGAGTATTGTTCTCCTTCTCGGGGATGGAATTGAGCCTGGAAAGCACCGATAGATGAGGTTTCGTATGAAGGTGTTACTTCCTTCAATGAGCCCTCAAATACATTGGGTTTTGCTATAATTGGTTTCCGGTCCGTAATGCCAGGCAAAGAAACTAATGGTGTATGGGGATCCAAGGCTGCCTTGATGGTACGGTTAATAAAAGACCATATCTCTCTTTCTTGACTGAGTCTGACTTCGAGTTTTGCCGGATGAACGTTTATATCAATGGTCTGAGGATCTATCCTAAGTTCCAGGCAAAAGATTGGATAGCAATTTCGGACCAATTGGGCTTCGAAAGCCCTTTCAACTGCAGAAGTAAAAAGGGGGCTTTTAACCCAACGCCCGTTAATGATGATTATCTGATGGTTTCTGCTTCTACGAGCAAACTCCGGGGGTGCTATAAGGCCCCACAAACGCCCGAGATCAGTTGTCTCATCAATAGTAAGCCATGGTATTGAGGGCCTTTTGCCCAAAATTAGTTCCACCACTTGCTCCCGATTCCCAGCCCCAGAAGTAGTTATTAGCTCAGAACCTTCATGAGTTGCTCGAACAGATACGTCCGGCCTTACTAAAGCTAGCCTAGATACTACTTCTTTTACATGGTTGAGTTCAGTGCGTTTGCTTTTCAGGAATTTTAATCTAGCCGGGGTATTAAAAAACAAATTGCGGACCGAAATCCAGGTTCCCGGTACAGCTTGGTACTGTTCCACCAGGGGCTTTGATCCACCTTCAGTGTGAATGCAGACCCCGGATAAAGCATCTTTTTTTGCCGTTATGAGTTCGAACCTAGATACAGCCGCTATACTAGGCAAAGCCTCTCCTCTGAATCCCAGGGTGTTCAAAGCCAGCAAGTCCAATGCAGACCCGATTTTAGACGTAGCATGGCGTTTAAGCGCCAACATAGCATTGTCTGCCGTCATGCCTGCCCCATCGTCCCGGACCGATATCAATTCGAAACCAGCGTCATTCAACTCAATTTCGATCCGGGTAGCTTCGGCGTCGAGAGAGTTCTCCATCAACTCTTTTACTACCGAAGCCGGGCGTTGCACAACTTCCCCTGCTGCTATTTGTCCAATTGTATCTTGGGAAAGTACCTTAATATTGTGCAAGTTGATCCACCTCTTGGCGGAGCTGTTCTTTTAACATCGCCACTCTTAGCTGTAGTTCAAGTGGCGGTGTTTTGATTTCATCAAGTTCAAGAAATCTGCGCAATAGCTCCATGATAGTGGGAGATAGAAGCATGTCAGGATCTGCGGATGTTACGTGTTGAAGTGTTAAAGAAGATAGAATAGAAGCCGCCCGGTCTAAAACCGTGTCTGGCAAACCAGCGAGTCGGGCCACCTGAATTCCATAGCTGCGGTCACTCCCGCCAGGAATTACTTTGTATAGAAAAAACAACTGTTCTTCTTCTTCCGTTACTGCCATATTGTAATTTTGAATGCTAGCTATTTGTCGGGCCAGAGCGGTCAGTTCATGATAATGGGTGGAAAACAGTGTTTTACAGCCCACTTGTGTTGCTAAATGCTCAGTGATGGCTTGGGCCAGGCTAAGCCCGTCAAGGGTGCTGGTACCACGACCAACCTCATCTAAGATCACCAAACTGTTCTTGGTAGCTTCACGGAGAATCACTTTGCATTCTCGCATTTCAACCATAAAAGTGCTGTCCCCCGCTACTAAATCATCCGAGGCCCCAACGCGGGTAAAGATACGATCCACTATACCTATACGTGCTTTTGAGGCCGGAACGAAACTTCCCATTTGGGCCATAAGCACACTTAACGCTACTTGTCGAATAAAAGTAGACTTCCCAGCCATATTGGGACCGGTCAAAATAATAAATCGGTTGTCTTCACTATTGAGATAAATATCATTAGGTACAAACATTGCATCTGGTCGCAAACTTTCCACCACAGGATGGCGACACTCCGATAAATGCACAATGCCGTCCCTGTCTACAGTTGGCCGCACATAGTTATTATTAGTTGCCAATTGGGCGAGAGAGGATAAAACGTCTAGGCAAGCAACAGCATTGGCAGTGGTTTTAATTGCTGACGCGTTAGCGGTAACTTGTTGCCGTAACCGTTCAAAAGTTTGATATTCCAGTTCGTTTAGCTGTTCCTGGGCTTCGAGAATTTGGCTCTCCCGTTCTTTGAGTTCCGGAATGATATAACGTTCCGAACCGACTAAGGTTTGTCGACGAATATAATCTTCCGGCACACTATTTAGATTTGCTTTCGTAACCTCGATGTAATAACCAAATACCTTGTTATATCCTATTTTGAGGGACTTAATCCCTGTGCGAGCACGCTCCCGTGCTTGTAAGTTAGCCACCCATTGGCGTCCGCCTTGGGCTAGTGCTTTTAACCGATCTATTTCATCATTATAGCCTGCACGGACTATACCGCCATCACGGGCGGAAACCGGTGGGTCATCAACCAATGCCCGGTGCAGTAGATTACCCAAACCTGTTAAGGGGTCCAAATAAGAACACATGGCTCTGACCGCTGACGTAGCCAAAACTAGTTCCAGGAGTGAAGGTAATAAGCCACATGCCGAACGCAAAGAAGCCAAATCCTTGGGCGTAGCGGTCCCATATACAGCTTTACCAAGTAATCGTTCTAGATCTGGAATTTGGCGCAATAGCCTTCTTGTTTGAGATCGATCGGAATCCTTTGCTACCAATTCAGAAACAGCATCTAAACGGCGATTTATCCCTTCAACCGATAGCAAAGGCCGATTAAGCCATTGCCGCAGTAAACGGCCACCCATAGCGGTAACCGTAAGGTCTAAAACTCCTAATAAAGATCCATTGGGCGTGCCCTCGCGCATAGTGTGTGTTAATTCAAGATTTCGGCGCGTAAAAGCATCCATAACCATATAAGAGTTAATACTATAGGGAATAAGATCGGTTATATTGACTGGTGTCATCTGTTGTGTCTGTTCTATATAGGTAAGAGCAGCGCCAGCAGCGTTAAGAGCAGCTCTTAGGTTTTGACACGAGAAACGCTCTCGAAAATCAGCCCCCCATATTCTTTTCAGCGACAAATCGGTATTATCAGACTGCCAGCTAACGGGCGGCAATGTCCCTAGTGGAAATGACCCGGCTGTGGTAATTTGTTGTTTTAGCATTTGATTCCGTTCTAATTCAGGTGATAGCAAGCCTTCTGCAGGCTGAAGCCGTGTAATCTCATCTAATAGCTGTGCTATTTCAGCGCTTGGTATTTCCGTTACTCTTAGTTCACCGGTACCTGCATCCAAATAAGCAAGACCAATAGTCTGGCCAACCTCGGCTATAGATACCAAATAATTGTTTTGCTTGTCTGCCAATCTATCGCTGTCCAAAAACGTACCCGCGGTTATTAAGCGCACTACCTTTCTATCCACCAAGCCCCGAGCTGTTTTTGGAT
>DATERQ010000105.1:0-6829 GCA_035271345.1 bacterium
TGCCCCGGTCACGCTGACTATGTAAAAAATATGATTACCGGTGCAGCTCAGATGGACGGAGCCATCCTGGTGGTGTCTGCTGCTGACGGACCCATGCCCCAAACCCGGGAGCATATCCTGTTGGCCCGGCAGGTGGGCGTACCTTATATCGTCGTGTTTTTGAACAAATCGGACCAGGTGGATGACCCAGAATTGATGGAATTGGTGGAAATGGAAGTGCGAGATCTCCTGAGCGAATATGAATTCCCCGGCGATGATATTCCCGTTGTATCGGGATCGGCTTTAAAGGCGTTGGAATGTGGCTGTGGTGAGAAAGATTGCGAGTGGTGCGGGCCCATTTGGAAGCTTATGGAGGAAGTGGACCGCTATATTCCAACTCCGGAGCGTGATACCGATAAACCATTCCTGATGCCGATAGAGGATGTCTTTACCATTACCGGGCGGGGGACCGTGGTTACCGGCCGGGTGGAGCGTGGGAAAGTAGTAGTGGGCGATGAGGTTCATATCGTTGGCTTGATGGACGAAAGCCGCAAAACAGTGGTTACTGGCGTGGAGATGTTTAGAAAGATATTGGAAGAGGGCGTGGCTGGGGACAACATCGGTGTGCTGCTTCGCGGTATTAACCGGGAAGACGTGGAGCGAGGTCAAGTATTGGCCAAACCGGGTACCATTAAACCTCTAACCAAATTCAAAGGCCAAGTTTATGTATTGACCAAGGAAGAGGGCGGTCGCCACACTCCATTCTTCAACGGCTACCGGCCCCAGTTGTACCTTAGAACTACCGACGTCACCGGCACCATAAATCTACCTGAAGGGGTGGAAATGGTGATGCCTGGCGACAACGTGGTTATGGATGTGGAACTCATTACTCCCATTGCCATCGAAAAAGGTTTACGTTTTGCCATCCGCGAAGGCGGTCGGACTGTGGGTGCCGGCGTGGTATCGGAAGTATTTGAATAAACAAGAAACCCTTAAGCTATGAGGTGGAAGGTTGCCGGCCAGCCGGGGAATTTCCACTGAGAATTGTCCGTAATGGTCGGAGTAAAATAAGTACTCCGACCTCTAATCGGGCGAAAGGAAGGATGAACATGGCCCAACAAAAAATACGTATTAGGCTCAAGGCCTATGATCATAAGATTATAGACCAATCTTCAACGCGGATTGTGGAGACGGCGAAACGCACTGGCGCTTTGGTTTCCGGTCCGATTCCGCTGCCCACTGACAAAACTATTTTCACCATTTTACGATCGCCGCATAAACATAAAGATTCGCGGGAGCAATTTGAAATGCGGGTGCACAAGCGTCTCATCGATATTCTGCAACCGACCCCGAAAACCATAGACGCCCTTATGCGCCTTGACCTTCCCGCCGGCATTGATATTGAGATCAAGCAGCAGTAGGGAAGGGAGGAACTGATGACCATGAAAGGTATAATTGGCAGAAAGCTAGGTATGATGCAGGTGTCATTGGAAGACGGCACTTTGGTGCCGGCGACGGTTATCCAAGCTGGACCGTGCACAGTGGTACAGAAAAGGATACCATCTGTAGATGGCTACAGCGCTTTGCAGTTGGGCTTCGAACCCTTGGCTGCAAACAAAGTGACTAAGCCGCTCCAAGGACACTTCGACAAAAAGCAAGTCAGGCCGGCCAAATTCCTGCGCGAATTTAAATTTTCTAATGTCGACTCTTATGATGAAGGCCAGGAAATAAAAGTAGATATTTTTGTCCCGGGAGAGCGCGTGCATGTAACTGGTATCTCGAAAGGAAAGGGCTTTAGCGGCACTGTTAAACGTTGGGGTACCCGCCGCGGACCGGCGTCGCACGGATCTAAATTTCACCGCGGAACCGGATCATTGGCCAGTCCCAGAACCGGGGGCCGGGTATTTCCCGGTCGAAAAATGCCGGGCCGGATGGGATTCGAACGAGTGACAGTAAAAAACCTAAAAGTTGTTCGGGTTGATGCGGAACGCAACTTATTATTGGTAAAAGGTGCAGTTCCAGGTACACGGGGCCGCCTGGTGATGGTGCGGTCGGCTGAAAAGTAGCCCGCGGAGAAAGGAGGATCCATCATGCCAAAAATAGCAGTATTTAACCTTGACGGTGAGACTGTGGGAGATATTGACCTTTCGGACGCCGTCTTTGACCTGCCAATGAATGCTGGTTTGCTGCACCAGAGCGTGGTGCGGCACCAGGCGAATTTACGTCTGGGCACTGCCAGTACCAAAACGAGATCCGAAGTCTCCGGGGGCGGCAGAAAACCATGGCGACAAAAAGGAACCGGCCGGGCCCGGGTGGGTAGCATTCGTTCGCCGCTCTGGCGCCACGGCGGTATAACATTTGGCCCAAAGCCCAGAAGCTTTGCCCAAAAAATGCCGCGCAAGATGCGCCGACTGGCGGTGAAGATAGCGCTTTCAGACAAGGTTCGCCGGGATAAAATTATAGTGCTGGAGAATTTAGATTTACCAGCCCCAAAGACCAAGGAAATGGTAAAAGTACTGGCTAACTTGGGGGTAAAAAAGGCTCTTATTGTTACCGCCGCTCCCGACGCTCAGGTGCAGCGCTCCGCCAGCAATTTACCCGGTGTGACAACCATGGACTCATTAGCGTTGAATGTGTACGATATTCTAAAACACGAGCACTTGATTATTACGCAAGATGCAGTAGCTAGGGTGGAGGAGGTGCTCGGCTAATGGAAGCACGAGAGATTCTTAGGAAACCGATAATCACCGAAAAGTCCACCATTTTGATGGAAGAAGGAAAGTACACCTTCCAGGTACATCCGGCTGCGACTAAAATTGACATCAAAAATGCCGTGGAAGAAATCTTTAACGTCGATGTAATCAAAGTGGTAACCATCAAGGCACCGGGCAAGCTTCGACGTATGGGCCACAGTGTTGGCCGGACCTCGGATCGCAAAAAAGCCATTGTCGCTATAGCCGAAGGCCAACGGATTCCGTTCTTTGAAGGTGCCTAGAGGAGCCGAAAGGAGGGGCAGGTATGTCTATTAAAATATATAAACCCACTTCGCCGGGCCGCCGGTTTGTGACCGGGAGCACTTTTGAAGAAATTACAAAGGAAAAACCGGAGAAGAGGCTGCTCAAGCCGCTAAAAAAACATGGTGGGCGTAATAGAAAGGGCCGAACTACCGTGCGCCATCAAGGCGGGGGCCATAAACGGCGTTACCGTCAAATTGATTTCAAACGCAATAAAGATGGAATACCGGCCAAGGTAGCCGGCATTGAGTATGATCCTAATCGCTCAGCCTATATTGCTTTGCTTCATTATGCAGACGGTGAAAAACGTTATATCGTAGCTCCGGTTGGTCTCACAGTCGGTGATGAAATTATGTCAGGTCCGGAAGCCGATATTAAGCCTGGAAATGCATTGCCGCTAAGGAATATTCCCCTGGGTACCGCAGTGCATAATGTGGAGCTGATTCCCGGTCGGGGGGCTAAGATTGTCCGATCGGCCGGTGCAGCGGCACAACTGCTGGCACGCGAGGGCCAGATGGCTACGCTGCGTTTGCCATCAGGGGAAGTCCGGATGGTGTTGGCTGCTTGTAAAGCCACTGTGGGCCAGGTGGGTAATGTTGAACATGAAAATACCGATATTGGTAAAGCAGGCCGTAGCCGCTGGCTCGGTAAACGACCATCTGTGCGCGGTGTAGTGATGAATCCGGTGGATCACCCTCACGGCGGCGGCGAAGGCCGGTCTCCAGTGGGGCGTAAGGTTCAAATGACACCTTGGGGTAAGCCGGCTCGGGGTGTTAAAACCAGAAAGAAGAACAAAGAATCGGACCGGCTTATTATTAAAAGGCGTAAGTAACTAGGAAGGAGGTTAGGTCATGTCACGTTCAACTAAAAAGGGTCCCTATATTCATCCTAGCCTCATGAAGAAAATCAAGGCGCTCAATGAGAAACGGGAAAAACGCGTCCTTAAAACTTGGTCCCGCAGTTCCACTATTTTTCCGGAAATGGTGGGGCACACCATCGCTGTGCATGATGGCAGAAAGCATGTACCAATATATATCAGCGAAGATATGGTGGGCCACAAACTGGGCGAGTTTGCGCCGACCCGCTTTTTCAGAGGCCACGGTTCTCATACCGAAAGGTCCACAGCGCTGAGGTAGAGGAGGGCAGAACATGGAAGCGAAAGCAGTCGCTCGCTATGTGCGTATTGCCCCACGGAAGGTGCGTGTGGTTTTAGATCTTGTTCGGGGCAAAAGTGTACAGGAAGCTATGGGAATCCTACGGTTTATTCCCAAACGAGGCGCTGGCATTATTGAAAAACTATTACAGTCGGCCATGGCTAATGCTGAGAATAATTTAGATTTAAATCCAATGGAATTATATGTAACGCGGGCTTTTGCAGATGAAGGGCCGACGCTGAAACGCTATCGCCCTCGGGCTCGGGGACAGGCATACCCTATTTTGAAACGTACCAGTCATATTACTGTTGTGGTCGGCGAAAAGTAAGGAGGGAAATTGCGTGGGTCAAAAAGTCAATCCCCATGGCTTGCGCCTTGGAGTCATTAAGAACTGGAAAGCACGTTGGTTTGCCGATCGCGATTTCGCCGACCTGCTACAGGAGGATATTGAGATTAGGGATTATATCAGAGAAAAAACCCGCCAAGCAGGGGTTTCCGGCATCGAAATCGAACGAATGGCCCAACGAGTTCAGCTAACAGTTCATACGGCTAAGCCGGGGATGGTTATCGGGCGCGGTGGCTCTGGTGTTGAGGCGTTAAGAAAAGAACTGGAGCAGCTTACCGGCAGGCAGATTCATATCAACATCCAAGAGATAAAAACACCTGAGACCGAGGCTCAATTGGTGGCAGAAGGAATTGCTGGGCAATTGGAACGGAGGGCATCATACCGTCGGGCCATGAAGCAAGCGATCCAACGGTCTATGCGGGCCGGTGCCGAAGGGGTAAAGGTGATAGTGAGTGGTCGCCTGGGTGGGGCGGAAATCGCTCGGACCGAAGGCTATCATGAAGGGTCGGTGCCATTACAGACTCTGAGGGCAGATATAGATTATGGTTTTGCAGAAGCCAAGACCACCTATGGGCGTATTGGAGTCAAAGTTTGGATTTATAAAGGTGAGGTTTTACCGGAAGCAAAGGCAGAAGACGGAAAGAAAGAGGCGGCCGGCGAAGGAGGCAAGTAAAATGCTAATGCCTAAGAGAATTAAATATCGTAAGCAACACCGGCCTAAACCAAAAGGTGTAGCCACCCGAGGCACGGAAGTGGTTTTTGGCGACTATGGCTTAGCAGCCCTTGAGCCAGGCTGGATTACCCAGCGGCAAATTGAAGCAGCCCGCGTTGCTCTGACCCGTTATATCCGGCGGGGTGGGCGGGTGTGGATTAAAGTTTTCCCTGACCGGCCAATTACAGCTAAACCAGCCGAGACTAGAATGGGTAAAGGCAAAGGTACCCCGGAATACTGGGTAGCGGTAGCCAAGCCAGGGCGTATTTTGTTTGAACTTGCCGGTGTTGAGGAAGAGGTGGCGCGCGAGGCTTTGCGCCTGGCGGCGCAAAAGCTTCCCATTAAGACGCGCTTTGTCAAGCGCCTTAAGGTAGGTGGTGAGGCCGGTGAAGGCTAAAGAATTAAGGGAGCTTACTGACGTGGAGTTGGAAGAAAAGCTATCCCACTTCAAAGAGGAGCTATTTAACTTGAGATTTCAGCTAGCCACACGGCAATTGGAGAATCCCATGCGCCTTAGGGAAGTACGAAAATCCATTGCCAGAATCAAAACCGTTCTCCATGAACGAAAATTGGCTAAGGCCTAAGGAAGGAGGCCAAGAGCTTGCAAAAGAATAACAGAGGGCCCATGCGGACCCGTCAAGGTGTAGTTGTGAGCGATAAAATGGATAAAACTGTGGTGGTGGAAGTGAACCGAATCGTTAAACATCCGCTATATAAGCGCTATGTTCGACGGACAAAGCGGTTTAAGGCTCACGATCCCAAAAATGAATGCCAGCTAGGTGATCGAGTGCGCATAGATGCTACGCGTCCCATATCGAAAGAAAAAAGATGGCGCGTAGTGGACATCATCGAAAAAGCCCGCTAGGGCACCCTTGGCGAAAGGGGGATAGAACACATGATCCAGGTTCAAAGCAGACTCAATGTTGCCGACAATACTGGAGCCAAGCAACTCATGTGCATTCGGGTATTGGGAGGTTCCAGGCGTAGGTATGCCAATGTGGGCGATGTAGTTGTTTGCAGCGTTAAACAAGCAACACCCGGCGGCGTTGTTAAGAAAGGCGATCTTGTGAGAGCAGTGGTTGTCCGGACGAAAAAGGGTATACGGCGCCCCGACGGATCTTATATCCGCTTTGACGAAAATGCTGCTGTTATTATTAAAGAGGATAAAGAGCCCAGCGGTACTCGTATCTTTGGTCCAGTGGCTCGGGAGCTGAGGGAAAAGGAATTTATGAAAATAATTTCGTTGGCTCCAGAAGTGTTGTAGGGGAAGGAGGCGTTTTCATTGCAGCCTAAAGTACACGTTAAACGTGGCGATACGGTGTTAGTAATCGCCGGAAAAGATCGCGGCAAAAAAGGCAAAGTACTTCGCGCCTTCCCCGCTAAGGGCACAGTTTTAGTGGAAGGTGCCAATATTATAAAGAAGCATATGCGACCTACACCCGAACTTCAACAGGGCGGTATTATCGACCGCGAGGCTCCGCTACATGCCAGCAAGGTACAGCTTATTTGCAGCCGCTGCGGCGAACCAGCCCGGACTGGGAAGAAAAAACTCGCTGATGGGCGCGCTGTGCGTTATTGTAAAAAATGCGGCGAAACCCTCGATAAATAAGCGGAGAAGGGAGGC
>DATERQ010000106.1:0-3253 GCA_035271345.1 bacterium
GGACATGGAGGGAGGGGTCACCGGTTTTAAGATTTTGCAGCATGCGGAAACCCCCGGGTTGGGAGCTAGAATTGCCGACCAAGAGTTTGTCTGCCAATTTGTGGGCAAGAAAACTAACGATGCCTTTATATTGGGGGAGGATATAGAGGGTATCAGCGGTGCTACCATTTCCTCGGAATCGGTTACCGATTGTATAAAGCTGTTGGCAGATGAGATTCAAACTAAATATAACTTGGGCTAGGCTCTGCTCAACGACAAAGATAGGCGGGCCGAGAATGAATTAAGCAGGTAACAACGATGGAGGGGGGCAGGAGCTTCCCTTTTTCTTCTATAACATACGCTTTTCCCCGGGTTTTATTGGTTTTGTTATAAATTTGGTTTCTGCCGGAGGTGTATAGGTATGGGGGACCTGGAAACAAAAATAAATTGGTTGGAAGATCAATTGGAACTACTGCTGGCGGCGGTGCGGGATCTAAGGGAAGAGCTAACCCAGGCTGATGTTCAGGCAAGCGGCTGTGATCCTGAACAGCCTCGGCCTGTGCAGCAGACCCTGGGTGAAGGTTATGCCAACTTGGCCCGTTTGTATCAAGAAGGGTATCACATTTGCCCCATGCATTTTGGTAGTTTTCGCGAGGGTAAAGAATGCTTGTTTTGTGCGGCTGTTTTGCGCCGGGGAAGGGAAGAAAACAATGGGCCTGGTTAGGGGGTGGTTTTATGGTGGGAAAACTGTATCTGGTGGGCACCCCCATTGGCAATTTGGAGGATATTTCTCTCCGGGCTTTAAGGGTGTTGAAAGAAGTAGACTTAATCTTGGCTGAAGATACCCGCCGCACCCGCGGCTTGCTTGCTCATTTTGACCTTGGCACATCCATCACCAGTTGCCATGAGCACAATGAACGACAGTTGGCTGATAAAGCGCTGGCCTGGCTTCAGACCGGTAAGAATCTGGCTTTGGTGACGGATGCCGGCTTGCCCTGTATTTCTGATCCGGGGCAATATTTGGTCCAAGAAGTGTTGGCTAACCGGCTGCCAGTGGTAGCGATTCCGGGGCCGACTGCTTTTGCCCTCGCCTTAATAGTTTCAGGGTTGCCCACCGACCAGTTTACATTTTGGGGTTTCCCCCCTCGGCAAGGGAATAAACGGCAGGAACTCTTTCGGACTGCGTTATCAAACCCGGAAACCTCTATTTTTTATGAAGCCCCGACGCGATTGGTACGCACCTTGACCGATCTGGCCCAGTTGGCCCCGGACCGGCCGGCGGCAGTGGCGAGGGAGTTGACCAAAATTTACGAAGAAGTCCAACGGGGCTCGTTAGCCCAACTGGCGGTCCAGTTTAAGCAGAGGCGGCTAAAAGGGGAAATATGCCTGGTTGTAAGGGGGCGGTCACCGGACGAAGGGCCGTTGCTGTTGGCGGCTGAACCGTTACCAAATCCGGTTACGTTGGTGGCCCGGCTGGAGGCCGAAGGGCTTGACCGCAAGGAAGCCATGCGGGCGGCGGCTAGAAAGCTGGGATTGTCGCGGCGAAATGTTTATCAACAGTTGCTGAAAGCACGGCAAAAACAAAAACAGGATACTGACACCGACTAACTGGGTGCCAGCATCCTGATAAATTTCCATTGATAAGTGGGGCTTGGGGCTTTGAGCTTGCTCTCTTTTCTTTAAGGGGCTTTGAAGCTTATACGGCCTGGGATTGTAAAGCGTTTAGACATTTCTGGCAAACTTTTTTACCTTGAAAAGTAACTATATCTTCGGCACTGCCACAAAACACACAATCGGGCTGGTATTTTCTCAGGACAATCTTATCGGCATCCACATAAATTTCCAAGGCGTCGCGCTCTGCTATATCCAACGTCCGACGCAGTTCAATAGGTATAACGACCCTCCCCAGCTCATCAACCTTTCGTACTATTCCGGTGGACTTCATCATTGTTCTAGCCCTCTCCCTTCGGTTCGACAATTACTTACAGCTAAAGTGTACCAGTAATTCCATTTAAAGTCAATGGTTTTTACATATATTGGACTGATGGCGGTGATAAACCGCCCTAGTACAGTACACCAGCGGCTTGGAGTCCCGGCATCATAGGACCGATTACCTAATCTGTTATTCCCTATCTTCTTCCCCAGGGTCGCTTGACAATAGGCACATAATTTAGTAAAGTTAGGGCCAAAGGTAAAAGCGATGCTGGGGAGGAGTAGGCAGGTTAAAGGCCTAAGCGAGCCGGGTTTGGTGCAAGCCGGTGCCCAAAAACTGCTGAATATGGCCCCAAAGTAGCCGGTGGAAACTGTTTAGGAGTACGCCGAGCCGGTCAGGTGGGCGACCGTTATCTTGTCCGGCACAGATGGTATCTGTGCCTCTGAGGCGTAAACAGTATTCTTATGCGCAAGTCAGGGTGGTACCGCAAGGGACCCTTGCCCCTGGATATCTGGGAGCAGGGTTTTTTGTTATTAAAAAAGCCGGTATTAGGTTATTATTAGCAAAGGGGGGTTTTGATTTGAACGGAAAGAAAAAGTTTTATTTGACGACGCCAATTTACTATCCCAGTGACCATCTACACATCGGGCATGCCTACACTGAAGTAGCAGCAGATGCCATCGCCCGTTTCAAACGCCATCAAGGTTATGATGTGATGTTTTTGACTGGGTCGGACGAGCACGGTCAAAAAATACAGCGGGCAGCAGAGGATGAGGGGGTTACACCCCAACAGTATGTGGACAAGATCGTGGACGGGTTCAGGCATCTGTGGGCAAGGCTGGATATAAGTTACGATGATTTTATCCGGACCACTGACCAGCGCCATGTGGAAGCTGTTCAGAGAATTTTCCAGCGCTTGTATGAGAATGATGATATTTATAAATCTCAGTATGAGGGTTGGTATTGTGTTCCCTGCGAGACTTTTTGGACTGAGCGCCAGATAACCGGGGACCATGTGTGCCCGGATTGTGGCCGGCCGGTGGAGCTGGTGAAAGAAGAGAGTTATTTCTTCCGCCTGACTCGCTACGCTGACCGCTGGCTCGATTATATCGAACAAAATCCCGATTTCATCCAGCCGGCTGCACGCCGCAATGAGATGATCAGTTTTGTTAACCAAGGCTTGGAGGATTTATGCGTATCGAGAACTACTTTCGATTGGGGCATTAAGGTGCCTTTTGATCCTAAGCATGTGGTTTATGTCTGGATTGACGCCTTGGCTAACTACATCACGGCTCTAGGTTACCCGTCCGGGGCTGACAGCAAATTCCGACGCTATTGGCC
>DATERQ010000107.1:0-12006 GCA_035271345.1 bacterium
GGAGCCAGATCACAGCAATCGTGTAACGTTTCCATAACCTCTGCATCCACAAGTACCGAACCGGTAAATTTTTCACCGCCGTGAACAACTCTATGGCCAACAGCTACAATTTCATCTAAATCAGTGAGAGCCCCATAATCCGGACTCAACAATGCATCCATGACTAATTTGATCCCAACTTTATGATCGGGTATGTCCGTTTCCTTCTTCATTTCAGAATTATTAGCTTGGTGGGTGATCAGCGACCCTTCAATACCAATCCGCTCAACTAGACCCTTAGCCATAACCAACTCCTTATCGGTATCAATTAGCTGATACTTTAATGAAGAGCTGCCACAATTAATAACTAGAATTTTCATTTAGGCCACACCCTTTCCTTTAAGCGCCTTGAAGGGCAGTAATAGCAATCACGTTTACAATATCCTCCACACTGGAGCCACGAGACATATCATTTACCGGAAGCGCCATACCCTGGGATACCGGGCCAATGGCTTCCGCTTTTGCCAATCGTTGTACCAGTTTATAGCCAATGTTAGCCGATTGCAGATCCGGAAATACTAGGACATTGGCTTTGCCAGCTACAGGGCTACCGGGTGCTTTGCTGGCTCCTACGCTGGGGACTATAGCTGCATCCAATTGTAACTCGCCATCTAGCATAAGATCCGGAGCCATTTCCTGGGCTATTTCCGTCGCTTGCACTACTTTATCCACCAGTTCGTGTTGGGCACTAGCTTTGGTGGAGAAAGATAGCATAGCCACTTTTGGTTCTAAGCCAGCCAACACTTTGCCAGTACGAGCCGAAGCTACCGCAATCGCCGCCAATTGTTCCGCATTGGGTTCTGGATTTAAGGCGCAATCAGCCATAATGAATACTCCGTCAGCGCCCAATGAACAATGGGGGACTACCATGATAAAAGCACTGGAGACCAATGGTATACCCGGTGCCGTCTTAATTATCTGCAAGGCCGGCCGGAAAGTATCCGCGGTGGTGCTGGCGATACCACCCACATAACCATCAGCATCACCGGTTTTTACCATCATCGCAGCATAGTACATGGGCTTCTTTACTAATTCCTTGGCATCCTCAAGGCTTAGGCCTCGGTGTTTTCGCAACTCATAAAGCTGGGTAGCATAACTGTCGACGTTCTTCGCTTCTTCCGGATCAACAATGTCCACTTTATCCCCAGCAGACAGGGCCAGAGCCTTTTCCAGCTTTGCTTTCGGACCCAGAATAACTGGGCGTGCCAAACCCTTTTCCTTAACAATGGTAGCTGCTTTTACCACCCGTTCATCGATACCTTCAGGAAGTACAATAGTTTTCCCTAGCCGGCTTGCTTGTTGGCGAATCCGCTCAATCAAATTCATAGATCTTTTCTGGCTATAGTAATCCTGATTCCAGGATTGGCCTCCCTGCCAGTTCCGCTCCTTTCGTGTTTGAGTTGTCCCCCCATAAGCAAGGATTACTACTGGTGAGACATGCGCTTGGGAGGCACCATTAATTCGGGCCCCATGTGTTGGCTGAGTTGGCAAAGTAAAATTATTTAGGCATACATTGCTTACATTTCGACATCACCTGTTAATTTCCTGCTTAACAATTTTATCTTGCTATTCCTGTACCCTTTCTTCTGCTAGTAGCCCTTTAATTATGGGTACCGATTTAATTGCGGCTTTGCGGCCAAGTTTAATTAGCTCCGTTGCTTTATCAAGTCGAATCAAAGAAAAGTCACCCACTTCCGGTCTAATTAGAACATCAGCCCGGCTAGTTTTTAATCGGACGATGACTTCTTGCATAATATCGAACGCTTGCATAGTCACTTCCACTGCACTTCGAAAACGGCCGCTGCGAAGATTGGGGCCCACGTCCACCCCGATCACTTTCCCGGCCCCCATTTTATGGAGAATCCTTACCGGTACTCGATCCACCAATCCACCATCCACTAAGATCCGACCTGACGTTCGCACAGGAACAAAAACACCTGGAATAGCACAGCTGGCCATGATAGCTGTTACCACCGATCCTTGGCGAAAGGCCACTTCTTCTCCAGTGGTGAGGTCGGTGGCAATGGCGGCAAAAGGCAGCCGAAGATCGTCAAATGTGAGCCCACGTAAAAACGTGTTTAATAATTGCCGCAGCTTCTCGCCTTGGATAACGCCCCCTTTCCCCGGAAGTCCCCCAAAATCCACTAAGTGTTTAAGCCGCAGGGAGGCCGCAAGTTGTTCCATCCGATCCAATTCAATCCCGGCTGCGAAGAAGGCACCAATTAAAGAGCCAATACTGGCACCGGCCACATAATGAATGTCGATTCCTTCAGTTTCTAACACCTGCAGGACGCCTATGTGGGCCAGCCCCCGGGCGGCCCCTGCACCTAAAGCGATGCCAATGCCCGACCTTCCCATGGGTTGCTCTCCCCCCTAGTGCAATATAGTTGGTTTTCGTCATCTTCTGCCCTACCTCTTACTATCTCTTAAAATCCAATCCTAGCATATTGCCCTTATTCTACCCATATAATCTAGCAGAATGGCAGTGTGGAAAGGGGCCAGTAAAATGCCGCTATCACAGCGATTAAAGAAGTATTTAATAGCGTACTTAGGAGCCGCAGTTGCTATCTGGCTCACCTTGGCAATGATTCGCTTTCCTGATCAAGCCTTTGAGGCCGCGGTGCACGGCCTCAAGGTTTGGTTTGAAATTGTTTTCCCGGCTCTATTGCCTTTTTTTATCGGTGCAGAAATACTGATGGGATTAGGCGTAGTACATTTTATGGGGGTCTTGTTAGAACCATTCATGCGTCCTTTATTCAACGTTCCGGGAGCCGGGTCTTTTGTTATGGCCATGGGTCTTGCCTCCGGCTACCCCATTGGCGCCGTGCTTACATCCAAGCTAAGAAAACAAAATCTATGTACACAAACAGAAGCTGAGCGCCTTGTAAGTTTCACTAACACTGCTGACCCGTTGTTTATGATCGGAGCAGTGGGCGTCGGTATGTTTGGTTTGGTGGAAGCAGGAAATATTATCACTATAACTCACTATGTCGCTGCTCTGCTAACGGGCCTAATTCTAAGGTTTTATTCTCCCCATAGTGCAATTAGTTCACAATTGGACCATGGTAGGGGGAATATACTGGTACGGGCGTTGAAAGCTCTTTATCAAGCGCGAATAAAAGACGGACGTCCATTTGGAGGGCTACTGGGAGATGCAATTAAAGAGGCCGTAAACACTATGCTTGCCATTGGTGGATTCATTATTCTTTTTTCGGTGATGATTCAAATGGCAACAGTTATGGATGTTACACCACACCTGGACCGCTTTTGTAGCCGCCTACTAACTTTTATCGGACTAAATCCGGGCCTGGCACCATCCTTAATTAGCGGCTTTTTTGAAATAACTATCGGCAGTGACTACGCAGCTAAAGCAGTAGATGCCGCCGATCACTTACTGCCACTAGGCCAGCGCATTATTGTAGCTGCGGCTATCATTGGCTGGAGTGGCCTTTCCGTCCATTTTCAGGTGGCAGCCATGGTCAATGACACCGATATCCGAATGTGGCCTTATATTGTAGCCCGCATTTTGCATGCCGCTATTTCTGGTCTGGTAGCATATTGTGCTCTACCCCATCTTATTAATACAGTCTTTCAAGTAACAATACCTGCCTTTGCGGCTGGGAATAGGGCTGCAGTGCTAGCTTATTGGCGCTGGCGATTGTTACATCTAGGTGCCTACCCCTTGCTGATGCTTTTAAGTATAGGTCTAATAACCGGCCTGCTGACAAACCCACGCCCACAAAAATAAGCCCGGGTCCTGCAGCACCACACAATTATGATTTTTTGGCTTTCAACATTTCACGACCCTGTTGGATGCTAGTTAAAGCAGCCGCCAGATATTCTTCTAGCCGCCCTAAAACTCCTTCAGCATATTCGTTAGCCCCGGCACGAACATCGCCCGCAGCTTTTTGGGCCTCGGTCAGAAGTTCCTGAGCCTTTTGCTTTGCATCTTGCTTTATTTTATTTTCATCGACCAGTGTATTAGCCCGAGAACTTGCCAGTTCAATGATTTTCTTTGCTTCCTCTTCTGCTTCTTTTAAGTATCGTTGCCTTTCTTTGGTGAGCCAACGTGCCTGCTGGATGTCATCGGGCAAACTTTGCCGCAAATGCTCAACAAACTCGATTAACTCATCCTCCCCTATTACTAACCTCCCCGTAAGTGGAATCCGCGGCGCATGCTCTAGCATGTGCTCGAATTGATCCAGTAAGTCAAATATATCCATATCAGCACCCCTCCTTAAATATCAGCAGCTTGTGTGCGGTTAAGGTATCGATGATGAAGCTTTTTTGCTACCAATGGCGGCACCAGTCCTTCTACACAACCGCCATAACTGGCAACTTCTTTTACGATACTGGAACTAAGAAAGCTGTATTCGGAATTTGTCATCATAAATATAGTTTCAATATTATCATCCAGTTTTTTCACTGTTAAAGCCAATTGGAATTCATAATCAAAATCCGAGATAGCCCGCAGCCCTCGGATCACAATATTGGCTTGGCGCTGTTTTACGTAGTGAGCCAACAAACAATCGAAACTGTCCACCTCCACATTGGGTAGGTCCTCCACTATCGCCTTTAGCATCTGCACCCGCTCTTCAGTGGAAAATAGAGCCTTTTTTGCAGCCTGACGGCCTACGGTAACGATGAGCCGATCAAACAAACGGGCGGCGCGCTGAATTATATCCAGATGGCCGTTGGTAACGGGGTCAAAGCTTCCTGGATAGACAGCAATGGACATTGTACTCTTCCTTTCAAATTAGGCGCATTTTTCAAAAACGTTCATAGTAGAGATATTATCCCGGGCTAATCCAAACAGTACCATTCTGGATAGCTTAACACTTTAACCGATAAAACACTAATTCGGAATCCCCATAACAACGATGATCGGTTTGCACCAGTTGACCAACAAAAAAGGGTAAGTCGCTGCCCAAGCGTTGCTCCACTATCACTAACCCTCTTGGATATAAAATCGACTTATCAATGCAGCGCAATAAGTCTGCGACCAGGCCCCATTTATAAGGCGGATCGACAAAAATCAAATCAAAAGGATCGCCATAATGTTTTGTATATCCCTTTAAAAACGCTATGGCGTCCTGTTTTATCACCCCATCAGGGCAAACCAGACCACAAGCGGCCAAATTGCGCTGGATAATTGCTATGCTTCGGGGGTGGTTATCCACAAAGACTGCTTTATTTGCTCCCCGGCTGAGGGCTTCGATGCCTAAAGCGCCCGTCCCGGCCATAAGATCAAGTACAGAAGAACCAACGATCCTTGGCGCCAAAATATTAAATACCGCTTCCCGAACTCGATCAGCAGTTGGACGTACTCGGACACCGGCTGGACAAACAAGCTTTAAACCCCGCTTGGATCCACCTATTACCCGCATGCAGCCACCCCTTGCCAGTTTTTCCACCTTCTCCTTACATAGTACCATAAATAATCTTTAAAACTGAACTTTTCACCGTTATATGTATATCTTTGCCCTCCATAGGTAATAATGATCGCAGAAGCTAGGTTTCACTTCTCCCCCATGAGTTCTTTTCTCCGGTTTCTCCTCTCCCATGGCGGCCCTCCCCGGCCGCCATAATTATTTGCCAAGGAGCTGATATTGTGCCTTATGCCCTCAGCAGTTCCAAAAGAACCGATCTTGCGCTTGAAGCCCATGAAATTGAATACCAACGGGATCCCAGTCAGACAATACCGGGCGTGGATACATTGCTACGCTCCACAACCAATACTAAGATTACCAAGGTAAGGATTACAGATACCATCGGTGCCCAACATCTGGGCAAACCACTTGGCAGCTACATCACCATTGAGGCTCCGGACTTGCGGCTCGGGGGCCATATGATTGGTGATGAAGTAGCCCAGATTCTGACTGAAGAACTCTCCGCCCTTACCACTTTGGCAGAAGATGATACTATTTTGGTGGTGGGTCTGGGCAATTGGAATGCTACTCCAGATGCGCTTGGTCCCCGGGTAGTGGATAATTTAATGGTAACGAGACATTTATTTGAATATGCTCCCCAGGAATTAAGAGGAGGGTTGCGGTCAGTTGCTGCTCTCGCCCCAGGGGTATTAGGACTTACTGGCATAGAAACCGAAGAAATTGTCCGCGGCGTAGTTCAGCATATTGGCCCAGATTTGGTTATCGCAATTGACGCCCTGGCCTCCCGGAGTTTACATCGGGTTAGCACCACCGTGCAGTTAGCAGACAGTGGGATTCATCCCGGTTCCGGCGTCGGCAACAAGAGATTAGGACTGACAAAAGAAGGTCTAGGCGTTCCCATTGTTGCTATCGGGGTACCCACCGTGATTCATGCTTCCACCTTAGCCGGTGATGCTCTGGAGTTATTCTCCCAAACACTGGTAGACAATAATATGGTCACGGCCGATGAATTAGAAAGGGTATTGCCAGCACAAGACCAAACAACCCTACTAGAACGGCTATTGCCCAACCGCTGGGAGGACTTGTTTGTTACGCCTAAGGAAATCGATGCCCTTATCGCCGATATGGCTCGAATCATAGCCGGTGGTCTAAATGCTGCCCTTCATCCCGGCATCGAATCTGGAGCAGGAGAACATTATTTGAAGTAGATTATTCCACAGCCATTAGATAATAATAAAGGGGCTGTCCGCCTTCATGCAGCTCTACATCACAATGTGGGAACCGCTCTTTTATGGCAATCTGCAAGGATTCGCCTTCCTCTAAGACAGTCTCTTCACCGCTAAAAAGTGTAATAAGCTCGTTTTCCGGCTGAACCATTTGCGCCAGAATATCCAAGGATACCTGGGTCACGTCTTTCCCGACCACTTTTAAGTCGCCATTAATCAAACCCATTATATCTCCAGCCAAAATTTCTTGTCCATTAAGGGTCGTAGTTCGGACCGCATAGGTTACTTCGCCAGTGCTTACTCTGGTTGCTGCACTGTTCATGGCTTTGATATTGCTTTCTAGATCTGAATCGGGATTAAAAGCCACCATAGCCCCAATCCCCTCGGCCATGCTTCGGGTAGGAATAACTTCTACTTGTCGATCAGCCATTTCCTGCGCTTGTTCAGCCGCCAGTATGACGTTTTTATTGTTCGGTAACACCACCACTTTCATTGCCGGCACTCTAGCAATAGCTTTTAACAGTTCCTCGGTGCTAGGATTCATCGTTTGACCGCCACTCACCACCACATCAACGCCCAAACTTTCGAAAATAGATTCCATGCCCGGACCCAAAACCACTGCCACTACGCCCAAGGGCTTTGATCCTGCGGCACTAGGCTTTGACTGTTGAAAATGTATCTTTTGTTCGGCCATGTTGTCGATGTCGATATCGTGCAAAGACCCATATACCATTAGCTCTTCCAACACTCGGCCGGGATTATTGGTATGGACATGGACTTTGACCGCATTGGTATCACCCACTACCAGCAAGCTGTTTCCCATAAGCATCAATTTGTCCTTTATTTTGCCCAGGGACAGCTTGGACCCCTTGACCAATAATTCTGTGCAATACATATATGTTAAGTTGGAATCAGCATCAGCCCCCGGTTGTTCTGGTATACTTACAAAGCCATTATCCTTGGCCCCGACCGTTATATCTTGCCCTCTAAAACTGGCCAAGGCACCCTCAAACATATGGACCACTCCTTGACCCCCAGCGTCAACAACCCCTGCTTCTCGCAACACCGGCAACAACGAAGGAGTCCGTTCCAATGCTGACCGGGCTCCTGCTAAAGCCGCCGCCAACACTGCTTCTACATTTGCTCCTGACCGGGCCACCATCGACGCTTCTTCGGCAGCAACTCTAGCCACCGTGAGCATGGTACCTTCCACTGGTTTCATTACTGCTTTATAGGCAGTCTTTGCTGCCTCTACCAACGCTTGGGCCGTCTCTTTAGATCCGGCTTGATCCAAGTCGGCCCAGGCGGAACCAATCCCGCGGAAAAACTGTGATAGAATTACACCCGAGTTACCACGCGCTCCCATCAAGGAACCGGTAGAAGCCGCCAAGGCCACTTTCGACAGTGGGCTGGACACAGTTTCCGCTTCCTTCAGAGCCGCGGTAAGAGTAAGATGCATGTTTGTTCCAGTATCGCCATCGGGCACAGGAAACACGTTCAGGGCATTCACTCGTTCCTTGTTGGTTTCCAAGGCTGCCACAGCCCCGCGGAGCATATTCTGCAGTATTGTCCCATCAATTTTTTTCGCAGCCACTATTTCTACACCCCCGCACGGGCCATATCTGTTTGTACTCCGTGAACATAAACATTGACCCTAACTACTTGTAGGCCTGTAACTTCTTCAACGGCATACTTAACCCGTTCCATCACGTTCTTCGCCACTTCAGAAATGCGAACCCCATATCTTACTATAACGTGGAGAGTAATATACACCTTGTCTTGCTCCAATTGAATCTCCACCCCACGGCCCCAATTGTCCCGACCCAATAATTCCACAAAGCCATCAGTAATCCGCCGCGATGCCATACCCACTAAACCATAGCCCTCCATGGCAGCAGCACCGGCCAAAATTGCGACAACTTCATGGCCAATAGCGATTGTGCCCAATGCAGTGCGGCTTTCGCTAAGCACAAATATGCCCCCTTCACTACCGGTTCTCTTTTGTTATATTATAAGTATATCTGTTCTGGTTGGTTGCTACAAGCATTTTGTCCCCGGGGCATTTAAACAGTTGTGCAGGCTTCCAGATTCCCTTGCGTGATTAGAAAAGGTGTGCTAAGATTCTAGAGGGTTGATGGTATAAGCGATACAGTATGTTTGGGAGGTGGAAATGTGAAAGTTTGTGCAATCTGTGGCAAAAAGCGACAAACCGGAATGAAGGTAAGCCACTCTCACATTCGGACTAAAAGGGCTTGGAAACCTAACCTTCAGCGAGTACGGATATTGATGGACGGGAAAAGCCCACGAAGAGTTTATGTTTGTACTAGATGTCTTCGTTCCGGCAAAGTTGAACGTGCCTTGTAAAAAGCGCTTTTAATTGCGCTTTTTATTTTTTCAAAGATAAAATGCTGATCCAATATCCCAGGGCATAAAGGCATAAAAAAGAGGTTACCCCTATTTTCCGGTAACCTCAAGTCGATAATATACTTGTTTAATATTATCATTCTCTATTCTGCTGTAAAGCTGGTTTATCTCAGCTAACAGAACCTCGTATAAAACCAAGCGTCGGTATTGCGAATCCACCAACCGATAACCAGTGGTCCGGCAGAGGATTCTCTCGCCCATTTCTCTATCCGCTCCCTTCTCCGGCCTCACCTCCCCTAATGGCTTACCCCATCATTCGCTACGCTGGAACACTCTGGCTGCCCGCAAAAAGCCCAGAAGAATATTGCCGACAAATCTGGGTACTTTGACCACATGGATACGCACTATATCTCCCCCCATCATACAATTTTGTCCAGCTAATAAGGCCAACTCAAAAGGATCGCACATATAAATACCCACCCAGGGCTACTAGGGTAAGTCCCAGCAACATACCCCAAGCCCAAGGGGGGATGGCAAGGGCAACAATAATAGCTCCGCCCAATGTGGTAATTCCCCCTACGCTTCTGCACCAAAAACGTGCGCGACGCCTCACCTCCCAGTCACCCCCCCAATGATAATTACACCAAACCTGATTTGTTACAGTATATTCTTCAGAAGCTTGTTTTGACCCTAATTTCAGGCCCCCAACCTATAGTAAAAGCCCGGCCGCTCTAACCGGGCTTTTGATCGTGATAGTGGAATACAAGAAGCACTCCCTTTTTTATCCGAATAACTCCTTTCGGCCCAGCCAAAACGTTACTAATACCAACAACTGCAAAGGGATCCAAATGGGCATCCCTGAGTAAGTATTTAAACCCAATTTCCGTAACTCCAGCCGCTGACCCTTGGAAAGGGAATACTGATACCAGTTCCCCTTCACGCCCCCGAACCACCAACTCGTCAGTTACAGCATAAACAGTTAGGAAAGCAGTAGCAGCCCTGGCCCGCACCTGTTTCCTAGCCAGCCTGGCCAGCAAAATAAGGTTGGCCAAACTATGGTCCAGCCGTCCCCCTAAGACCCCGAGAAGGGTAATCGTATCAGCACCAAGTTGGAGAGCATATCGGACGGCAAGTTCAGTATCGGTTTCATCTTTTTCCGATTCTACTCGAACAAGTTTACTTCCCAGCCGTTCAAGTTTAGCTGTAGTCTCAGGGCTAAGGGAATCAAAATCACCAATTATAGCCTCTGGAATAATGCCTAATCGAATTAAAGGTTCGCCGCCACCATCGGCGGCAATAATAATATCGGCTCCGGTAAGGTAAGACAGCACACCTTCGTTTACTTGTCCGCCAGCAGCAACTATAACCGCCTTCATGCCCCAACACCTGCTCCGGCTTTTCTGATGTCTCTTATGGCTTTTTTGATATCGGTGCTACCAAAAATTGCCGAACCGGTAACCAGCACATTGGCCCCTGCCGATACCACTGTGGCAGCAGTCCGGACATCGATGCCGCCATCTACTTGCAACGCAACATCCAAATGGCGGCGCTTTATTTCTGCTGCCACTTGTTCTATTTTCGGTACAACTTGGGGGATAAATGTCTGACCGCCAAAACCTGGATTAACTGTCATCAAAAGCACCATGCCCACCAAATCCAAAACACAGCACAAGGCACGTGACGGCGTGGCAGGATTTAAAGCCACGGCCGGGATTTTTCCCAATTCACGGATCCGGGTCACAGTGCGATGGAGATGCAAGCAGGTTTCCGCATGTACAGAAATGATATCGGCTCCGGCCACAGCAAATTCCTCCAGATAACGATCAGGATCGGTGATCATAAGGTGAACATCCAGGGGCAATTTAGTATGTTTTCGCACCGCAGCGACCAATTGGGGACCAAACGTAATATTAGGTACAAAGTGGCCATCCATAACATCTAAATGTAAAAGATCAGCCCCGGCTTTCTCTGCACGAATCGCTTCAGCCCCAAGAACCGCAAAATCCGCCGCCAGAAGCGACGGCGCAATTTTTAGCATCACCATTTCCTCCTTAGCTCCCGCAGCTCTCTTACCATAGCCAAATATGATTCAAACCTGGCCGGTATTATCTTGCCAGCAGTCACAGCAGCTCGAATGGCACAACCTGGCTCTGTTTTATGGCGACAATCGGCAAAGCGACAATTGGGCGCTATGGCCCCCAATTCTGGAAACAGATATACCAACTCTTCTGGTTCAACATTAGGCAAATCTACGGTGCTAAAGCCAGGAGTATCTATGACCCAGCCGCCGATGGATAGCGGCAACAATTCAACTTGGCGGGTGGTGTGGCGACCGCGCCGAGATCGGACACTAATTTTGCCGGTGGCTAGTTTTAATCCTGGTTCTAACGCATTTAGCACACTTGATTTGCCCACTCCAGATTGCCCAGCCAATACCGTAATGCAGTCCCGAAATTCCTGTTGGAGACACTCTATGTTAGCCCCTGTTTTGCTACTAACACTATAAACAGAGTACCCAGCCCGCCGATAAGGTGCTAATAATTCTTGATCCTCACCTGGCCGTTGGATTAAATCGTTCTTATTCAAACAAACTACAATGGTCACCCCCGCCGCTTCTGCTTGGACCAAAATACGGTCAATTAGAAACAGATTTGGTGGCGGCCTATTGACTGCAAACATAGCTATGGCTTTGCTTGCATTGGCTACTGGGGGACGCATTAGCTGACTGTATCGCGGCAGTACTTGAAATATTATCCCGGACTGTGGTCCCGTCTTATTAAACTGTACCCGTTCGCCGACAAGAATTTCTTGCTCTCTTTTCAGCGCGCCCCGGACGGTACAGCGATAAGTCTCTTGGTCCGCAACTACAAAAAAGAATCCCCCTAGAGCCCGGGTCACAATCCCTTCCTTAGCTACCACTGCCAGCACCGGCTAAATACTCCTTCCATGCACGCCCGTCTATATCTACCCGCACTCTATTTTGAGGT
>DATERQ010000108.1:0-7411 GCA_035271345.1 bacterium
TATTGCCGTCATCCCCAGTGGTTACTTTTATAAAGACCGAATTCATTTTGCCCTTTACGATCATAATGCTGAAAAATTAGATTGGGTTAATATCAAACTACAAAATTACTAAATCAGCAGCCAACAAAAGGTGAGCCCGCAAATATGGGGGCACAATATTAAACCCCGGCTCTTTTTTATCTAAACCCGTCCGCTGAAACACGCTTGCAACAACTAAATTCCCCCGGACTTCTTGACCTTCCCGGCCTTGAGAATAAGGCAGCGACAATTGAAAAGGCCTTTTCTCTTGCCAAAATTGCATGGCAGTCCCGGATTTACCGTAGCTAACAGAGATAATAAATTCCCCCAATCCCTCCACCGCCCCTGGGCTAACCTTCCAGTCGATGTAAGCAATCTCCACCATGAGCTCAGTCCTATAACGGGGTAACCAGGATCGGGGTTTAATTAAGAGCTCAAGTTTTATTTCTTCCTTTATGATGCCCAACACCAAAGGTTCAACAGCCCCTTGGGGCTGTTCCTTTTCGCCGGTAATAATCGTCAACAGTGACGGTCGATAGATCTTGCTTTTAATGGTAACTGCCACCTGAGCCAAAACATTATCGCCGCGGCGTCGGCTTGGAAAGGGCATCAATTGGGCCTTGACATCCACTTGAGGTATACAGCCGGGGTCGGCGCCGGGAAGGTTTATCACTGTCTCCCAGGGGAGGGCCCGTTCCAGACATTGCCCCTTTCCCCCAGCACAGCAGCCGTACAGAGTCAACTGAATTTCTCCGCCCAGATACAAGACACCGGACCCCAAGCGGATGTTATCAATTTTAGGGCTCAGGGCGTGATCCAATATCACTTGGTCTCGCCCCCACAGCTCCAGTTCCCGTTCCAATAACAGATCAGATTGAGACTGCCCCACCAGCTCATCGCTTTGAATCTGCTTCCATTGAAACTGCCCTGCCGCCGCCTTTGTCGCCACCACCGCTGCCAGGTCCTTTAGCCTACACAAATAAAGTCTGCCACTGCACAATATTTTTAAATTCAGCTTTTGAGCCGCGCCTGGTCCCCAGTGGAGTATTTCCGCCTCGGCTTCTATTTGTGCCCACTGATCAGGCTGGCTTTCCTGGCTGATCAATATTTTTGTTAAATATATCAATTGGGAATAGGTTTGTTCTCTACTGTCGCAGTCAATATAAGAAAGGTTAACTTCCAGCTCGCCCTTTATTAGCACCTGGCCATATTCTGTCCTTGCTGTTATCCTGTTTAATCGAACCTGGGGCTCACTGACGATAGCGGCAATTGGCAGCCCCTGTAAGGGCAGTTGGTTAAAGATCGGCTCAACAAAATCCAACTTCGCCGCCGGTACTGGCAAACGAACGGTTTTTGTCGGCAAGGTCTCCCCACCAGCAACGGCCACCATAATCTTTCCTTCTGCTTCCTGATAATCCTGCACATTAATATTTTCTTTAATACTCAAAACCAAGGTATGGCCCCCGGCTAATATCCGGGCGGCTGCAATTTCCCCTTCAACCGTCACCCTGAGACTTTCTCCCTTGGGCTTTGACTCCAAAGGCCAAACATAACTCCAACTGCTAAGATGGTTAAGACTATGTAAGCGCTGGTCCAGCCCCCAATAAACGATTTCTTCCCTTGCGACCCCACTTACCAGAATCGGTTCAGTTAAACTAGCCTCAGGACTTTGTTCTTCAATTTCCAGCAAGAGTATTTTGCTCCCCGGAGGGTCCAAGGGTAAAAACAGTTCGCGCCGAAATGTATAATTATTGCTGCTGTGGATCAATTTTAACAGCGCTGGTTGAAACCGGCACTGGGCCCACGGTGACGGCACCGCTGCTTTTATCCTCACCGTTAACTTAACAGCCACCACTACAATGAGTTCGGCCCGATACCAAGTCTGATTCATCGTCTCTGTTAGCCCAGTTACTTCTGCTCTCAACTCCAAATGCCCCGGCGGCAATAATCGCGGCAATCTCAATTCCAGTTTAAAGGGACTTTTAACCTCCAGTAATTGCAAATAATTGTGGCCCATCAATAACCTTCCTCGGATCACTGCCTTGCCCTGCGCCTTCAGTTGTAGTTGCTGGACCTGCCCCCGGATGGCCACCAACTTAGCCGTTAGATTTTGCACCTCTTTTAAACCTGCTCTTACCGGCAAGAAACATTCAAGCTGGGTCGGCACTGAAACTTCAGCGATGGTTTTATAGATCAAAACCCCTTCTCTTTCACCCTCCACCTGTTTCGCCCCCTACCTCCCTTGCTGGTATAAGGTATGAGGCCAAAATCCAAAAAAGAAGAAGGGTTACAACCCGTCACGGCAGTCGGCTGCCAGCTTCATTTTTGCCCATTGCAATACCTCGTACTCAAACTGAAGCAGGACTTTCGCATCGAGTAAGTTGCTGCCCTGGTCAAAATGCGTCACCATATTTGCCAGCCGCACCTTTATCTGCGCCTCCATTCCCTTTTGTGCCCCAGGCACGGCCACACAAACAAAAACAGGCAACTGGGCCCTATATTCAAAAGTTAGCCCGTCCTCGGCGGTAAAGCCAACTGCGATCAAAACTGAACCGTGGATGGCTAGCCGCTCCGCTATCACTTGGCCCTCCACAGACACACTACAGCAATCAGCCTGGTTCACCTGCCTTGCCCTTTCCGGCAGCAGCAACTGTTCTTGCACCAATTCCTGGCTGCTGCCAGCCTCTACTATCTGCCTGGCCCAGACCAAGCAGGCACCGCCGGTCGGTGCTAACGGTTGCTCTTCAATTATGGTCAGCAATAATATGTAGATAAACTTTTGTCTAAGCCTCTGTCCCGCCACCAAATCTATTTTAATGCTCTCTATCTCAGCCCCAACCTCAACTTTCATAGCCGGCGTTACGCCAGGTACGGCGATCAGAAGGTCCAGTTCCAGTTGTTCTTGGTGTCGGTATTCTGACCCCTCAGCTTGGTCTATAATGAAAACATCTTCCTTGAGAAAGCCTGTTAACGCAACTTTGCCGCTCAACACTCGCGACCTTGTAATTGAGACCTGGGCATCCGTCACCCTGGCTCGGCTTGCCGGCCGCAATAAGTTGCTAGTGAGTTCCGCCTCCTTTTTAACGCTAAGACTTTGCCGAATTACCGGAAACAAGCACTCTTTCCCCCCTCCCAGCCCCATTAGTACTTCCTTTTCTTTAGTGGCCATAGCCTCTAAACCCAACACAGCTTTTACTTTAAGGGCACAGCAGTCATCAGTTAAATCGGCCACAATATTTGCCACGGTGGCCCTAGCGGTAACCTCCAGTCCGGGCCCGGCCCCCGGCATCTCGATGTTAGTACAAAAGGGCACTGATAGAGATTGGTGGTGTACAATCAGGTCGCTTCCGAGATAAAATAAATTAAATTTTATTGTACCTTTTGCCAACAAATAATCAGCTTTGCCCTCGGCGGTTAGACCAAGCACCGTGCTAGTGACATTACGTACCTTTAAGGCTGGGGTTAATAAAACAGTTTTCGTTTCCACTGGGCTTTGAGCCTTGCCTTCGGCCACAATCATCCGGGCCCGCACCGCTATAGCCATATCAGTCCCTCCCCGCCTTCTGCTTTCATCAAAGCCTGGCGATAAGTTCAGGAGAGGCGGCTGCCCCTCCCGTCTGCTTATTTTAACCGTCGTTATCGTTGTTGTTCTCATTGTTGTTATCGTTATTATTTTCCACTGGCTGTTGGGGTGGATAGATGTTATCCGGTGGGCAGGGTAATTCCGGCAATGGTGGGGGAATACAAGGAGCCGGCACACAAAAACCATAAGCAGGAACGCATAATTTTACCAGCGCCTTAATTGCCACCTCTTGGCACAGGGCCCGGTTACATAAAAGTACATTTAGTTCCGGATTGTCGGGATCGGCAATAATTTCACAGCTACAAGTGCCATTAAGAATCCGACATTGACCAAAAGTGCCTTCTGGGGCATACAGGACGGCAGTTGTGAAGCAAAATTCTGGCCCCACCGTTATCGGCCCACAAATAACATCGCCGAATACATTTTCAACTGTAATTTCTGTTACCAACCGCTGTCGAATTGTGATATTGGAAAAACCATCTTCATCCGGCTCACTAACATTGATTACTTCGCACCTGGTTTGGGGTTCCCCGGTGGTTTCTTCTAAATCAAACACCAGTCGGCAATTGATAACGGCATTGTCTGGTAGCGGGTTGGGACACTCCTCCGGCAAATCTATTTGCCTCGGCAAGGCCGTTTCAGCAATGCATTGATCATAGACTTTTAACACTTCGATACAATCTATTACCGGTTCCTCCAACTCACACCCTGGAGGGGCTTGCCGCAATTTAAATCTAGCCATTAAATATGACCTCCCTTCTTCCCCAGTACTAGAAAACCAAATTTAGATCTGGTTTAGCCAGCACGAGGGCTATTTTATGGTATGAGCCAGGGGTGTAAAAGGTGATTTTTCACCAGCCCAAAGATCATCCACACTATATACTGGGAGGCAGATCCTAGCCGGAGTAGTCGCCTGCAAACTGAAACAAAGACTAATAATACTGAGTAGTATCGGCGGACCGCCACTGGCAAACAGCTTCGGTTGACAGCTATCCTTCATTAGCCCAGCAGATATCGACCAGCCCTGAGGACAAGATGCTGACTTTAAGTCCGGTACAGCTAGAGCCAAGTTCAGCAGCCGCTCAACTTCATGTTCAAATTGATACAGCAAGCCGCCCTCAGCGTCCTTCAACCAAAAGTTAATTACCAGCTCCACCCTAACGGTAATATCCAGCCGTCCTTCTAGCTCGTTAGCGTCAACTGACACTACAGTGCACTGGTGCTCTTTGATCTGACCTGCAACCGCTGCCGGCTTAAGTCCCGGGCCTGGTTTTTTAAACCTAGCCGGGAGGTTTATTTGTTCGGTAAAGCAGCTATCACCCACACACCAACCCAGAACCCGAACCACCTCTACACAGTCTACACCGACTGGCTGGGGCAAAGTTTGCCAGGGGATAAAATCTACCCGGTCACTGACCGGATCACCGGCCCCGGCAGGATTTAAAGTAGGGTTAAAAGGGCCACTGGCGGCTCCCCACCAATTATTAATAGCCGTCACCGTCTGCGCTGTCGCATTATACACTCCCCAGCCATTGTCGATAAATTTATTATCAACAATGGTCGGGTTGGCATTGCCCGGGGAATAGTAGTAAAGGTTGCTGACATAAATTCCGGCCCTGGTATTGCCGAGCAAACTGTTGCCGCTCACCTGCGGCTCCAGCGGATAAAGATCGGGGGAAATGAAACCACCGGGCCCTTGGGAAAATAAATAAATTGCGTCCCGGGCGCAAGTACGGATGATATTGCCTTGAATCAATATTTCGGCAGGAATCGGCCCCGTTGTAGGCACCCAACCCCAGATCAGGCCATAGCGGTTGCAATTTTCGATTATGTTATTCTCGATCAGCTCAGCACAGGATTGGATAATTACAATTCCGCCTTGTTCGTCTGCGTTGCCGCTACCGCAAGCGCTAATGGTGTTGCCCTTGATGCTAACCTGGCGCTCATCCCAGGCCAGAGTAATGCCACTGTTACTATGATGTTGGATATCATTGCCTTCAATGACCAGTCCACTGTCGCTGCCACTGGCATAAATCCCATCGAGGGCATTATTATGGATAACATTGTTGCTGACCTGGCACGGCCCATGGGGACTAAGATAAACACCGGCCCGACCAAAACCAATCGCAGTCGCATTGCCGGAAAGTTCATTCCTTTGGATCTTGATCGCAGCCGAAAAGAGGGTCAAGATACCAGCCCGCCCATGGCCGCTTATTTTATTATCTTCAATGGTGACCGCAGTTAGATTCAAATGATCATTTGAACCCA
Source organism: bacterium (assembly GCA_035271345.1). Classification (GTDB taxonomy): domain Bacteria; phylum Bacillota; class DTU030; order DUMP01; family DUMP01; genus DUNI01. Next base: position 5,870 of record DATERQ010000108.1, read on the forward strand.
CCACCACTGCTTGCCCAGGCCCATCCTCAATGGTAAACTGGCGCACAGTCACCTGGCTGGCCTGGATCCAGACCGTGGGCCTGGTGGGCAAACCGGCAGCATTTATTATTGCTTCCCCTTGACCCGGATCAGGTCCAGACAGGGTAATTGGCTTCACAATTGTTAGCTGTTCATTATAGATGCCAGCCGGCACTAACACCACGCTGCCAGGCGCGGCAGCATCGATCGCCGCCTGGATGCTGGTAAAAGTAAGTGCGGCCCGAAAAGCACCGTTAGCCATTCCGGCCGGTAAAGGTTTAAGAACTAAAACGGATGGTAAACCGGCTTTCCTCGCTAAACTCATGCAGTAACATCCTCCTTCCCCATTGAGAAGAATAGGTCTTGTTCACCCTATTTTATGGCCAATTAGGCCCTAATGTGCCCACTAAAATAGCCCGGGAAATACCCAGGCTATTTTCTGATTTATTTGCCTCAGTTCCAGCCGACCGGCCGGGAACATACTAACCCCTTCAGCCCCGTTCCGACACTGCCCAGCTTCGGCTTGGCAACCTTTCCGACCCCCGGGGTAAAAAGGGCGCCCGCCGGGGTGAGGGCATCGGGGTTGGCTCGGTCGGAACTGGCATTCGCACTTGAATGGTCCCTGTCACCGTCACTTTTTCCTGCCCTCCGCCGGCGTCCAGTTTGCAGTCTAAACCTTGAACAAGACTTGCCCGGGCTGGGGAAGCTAAATCTTGGCCTCGCTCTAACATTACATTTTGGTTTAAGTATCGGGTAATGTTGGTAAAATGATACCTTCCCTGCTCTTTTATATTTTGATAGCATCCTATTAGCTCCGTTTTGCCATACACCAGCATTGAAGACGCCGACACTTTATAACAATAAAGAGCAGCAATACTGGCCCCGCAATCTATAAACCTAGCACCGGGATAAGACGGCACCGGCCAGGTAACAGAAAAAGCCGTTTCAGCCACCAGCTGCTGATGTTCACCCACTATCTTAGCACCTCTTTCCTGTTCAATGGCTGTTGTTATCGTATGCAGGCAAGAAAAAGGTGTGCTTGGGGCAGCAGCCTTCAATCAAATTAACCGGTAAATTGCTGGGTGAAATAAATTCCGTATGGACCACCGACGGCGATCCCGATTCCAAGCTGGGTAAAGTTCGGGTTCAAAATATTTGCCTTGTGGCCAGGGCTATTCATCAATGCCCGATGGGCCGCATCGGCGGTGGGGGCACCGGCCAAATTCTCTCCTGCAGTCCGATAAGCGATGCCGGCTTTATGCATTTGATCAAACGGCGTGCCCAGCCGCGGCGATATATGGCCGAAATAATTATTGTCTCTCATGTCAACACTTTTTTCCCGAGCGGTTTCTATCAAGTGTGGATCCAACTTCAATGGTTTTAACCCGGCTTGGGCCCGCGCCTGGTTTGTGAGTTCATACAATCGTTCCTCTTCTGCTGCCAGATCTTCTGGGGTAAAAGCTTTGTCCGGCCACCCTGGCTCCGGAGCCGGCGGTTTCGGATCTGTCGGTTCCGGTATCGGTT
>DATERQ010000109.1:0-2861 GCA_035271345.1 bacterium
CTTATTCTCTTTGCCAATACAATAGTGGGTAGATTGCTATTCCTTCTTATACCGGCTATTTTATTATTCTACTATAAACCAATAAGCGAGAAACTGTCTAAGAGCAGGTTTTAAAGAAAATAAGGGGGACCATCCAGAGCCACTGGTAATGCAACCAAAAAATGCTAATGATAAGGTTTGAGAGGCGTTGGTCCATTCAAATTAATCACAAGAACTTATAACGCAGATAAGAAATAAAAAGCGGGGAAGTCTTTCCCACCGAGTTTCATTGAAACCTTTTTTGGGTGGTGAGAATAATCCTGCTGAGGCTCTTTACCACCGTTGTACAAGGGTGAGTTTTTTATGCCTGCTGTTAAAGGGGTGGGGCCTTCGATGGAAATACTAATTCTATCTGGGTTGTTTAAATTCTGGGCCAAGCCAGGGGGGGCGGCAGGTCAAGGCCATAGTAACTGCGCCGAACTTGAACATCGTATCGAAGAGCCCCCGGTGAAAAGGAAGCGGCATGCTGAGAAAGATAAGGCAGTGAACAAGGAGGCCTCCCTTTTACTAGACCGATTGGATAAGAAGTTCGACTTTTTACTTGCCAAGGGGTCTTCGGCAAGTGCAATGGTGTAGGCGTCCAACCGAATGCCGTAGCCCACAGCTAGTATAAAAGCGCACGATGGGATAGCGGGGCGGGTCAGCAGGAATATATGCTTCTGGCGTGGAATTCAGAGTTACCAAGGAAAATGGTAGTGCAATGTCGGTGGTGAGGATGGCGGTCAGGGGGAAACAACTTCCTGCCCAAGCCGGTGTAATTGGCTGGTGACAAACTCCCAGTCTTGCAAAAAATATTTATAAAGGGTGGGCCTTCGCCTAACAGCTAACGGATGGTATGATGCGATGACATTATAATCTTTTACCTGGTGCACTTGTTCCCTGATGTTTTTGACTTCCACAGCCGGATCTTGGAATACTGCCTGGCAGGCTGCATTTCCTAAACAAAAAAGGAGATCCGGGTGGGCTGATTCCAGTTGTCCCCATAAATACTCTATGCAGGCTGATCTGGCTTTGGCTTTATCATACGTTTTCCTTGGTCTGCATTTTAGCAAATAGGTTATGTAGAGCGAAGTCGGGTTAACCCCGGCTGCCAGGGCCGCAGTTTGCAAAGTTTCTCTGGTTCCACATAGAAACGGCTGTCCGCTTTTATCCTCTCGGGCGCCGGGGTTATCTAAAACAACAAAGACAGCGGCGGCAGGATTGCCCTCGCCCCAGATAACTCTGCCGCCATGTTGATGGAGCTCGCAGCGTTGACAGGATTTAGCGCTGGTTGGGGCAGCCTGTTCAGGTAAAATTGTTGGCAGTGGCTTACCCATTTTACCTACGCTCCTTTCGGATTATTTCTTTATCTTTTAGTCTGGCTTAAAGGATGGGGCCGGACTTAGTGTGGATAGCCGGTGGTATAATTATTACCGGGATTCTAATACAGACCGACAGGGGGTTTTCGTTGTGGCTTCCAACACAACTGCTGGACCGGTGGCGACGCTTTACCGGGGTGGTTTGGTGGAGAGTCGACATTATGGTTCCATTGCGGTGGTAGATCTTAATGGAAGGCTGCTTTATAGTCATGGTGATGCTGAACGCATGACTTTTTTACGTTCAGCGGCGAAACCGTTTCAGGTGCTTCCTTTGTTCGCAGTCGGGGCCCAAAATAAATACGATTTTTCTCTGTCTGAAATAGCGGTAATGTGTGGCTCTCACAGTGGTCAAGATATGCATGTGGAGCACGTGAAATCTATCCTGGCTAAAATAGGGCTAACGGAAGCAGCTTTACAATGTGGCCTTCAGCGGCCATTTCATCGGGAAACGGCCCGACGTTTGGCCGCAGCAGGGAAAACCATTAGCCCATTAAGAAACGCCTGTTCCGGGAAACATGCTTGTATGTTAGCTATTGCTCAATTCCAGGGCTGGGAGATAGGGGATTACATGGAAATAAAGCATCCACTACAACAGCTAATGTTAAAAACGATAGCCGCCCTAACCGAATTTCCGCTTAAGAATATTGGGATTGGGCTGGATACTTGTGGCGTTCCAGTATTTGCTTTGCCACTGGCTAACATGGCCCGGGCTTATGCTAAATTGGGCCGTAAGAAAGGGGCTACAGCGGCGGAGGAGTGGGGGATGGAAACCATTGTAGCAGCGATGACGACACATCCGGAGTTGGTGGCTGGTACAGACCGATTTACTACCAAGCTTATTGCCGCTGCCGGCGGAGCCTTGATAGCCAAAGACGGTGGCGAAAGCTCATTTGGCATCGGCTTTACCGAGCAAGGCCTTGGCATTGCCCTCAAGATAGAGGATGGTAGCGGCCGAGCCTTGGCTCCTACAGTCCTTCAGATACTGCACCAATTGAAGCTGTTGCCACCGGAAACATTGACCACCCTGGCTTCTTATCGTGAATTGCCCCTGCGCACTTTCGGCGGCATTTTAGCCGGCAGCGTGAAAGCAGAGCAGTTGTTTTAGTAACACCTCAAATCAAAACAGAAACACCGCCCACAGGTAGTATGATGTGGACGGTGTTGTTTTTTACCCAGCCTCCGGATTATCGGGGCTAATTTGGCGGGAAACGGTTGTTGTATGTCCAAAATAATCTAATGGAAACAGATAGTGCGTGGGCAGCTTGAATCCGAATTTAAGTGCGATGCAAGGCCAGGTAGGAATTACGCCCTGATTGCCTCAACACGGGCCAGCGGGTATGGTTAGATATTGTTGGCTTTGAAACTAAAAATGTTTATTCAGCGGCGAGGGCAGGATTCCTGGTTTGAAATGGAGAAATAATTAATAGTAACTGTATTGACTAGCAGCACTGGCTTTGTTGTTTA
>DATERQ010000110.1:0-15259 GCA_035271345.1 bacterium
GTGCCAACCACTGCTCCGGGTTGAGATAGTGCAAACCGGGCACTGATGTTGGGGCTAGAGGAGGTGATAACGGCCTATTGGAAAATGGCGGTTTGGAAGTTGGATCAAAGACCAAATTGAAGGGGTGGTAAGATGAGATTCCCAGGTACAAAACAGGCAATTACATTGTTGCTGGTGGGCCTTCTTTGCTTCTCTTTGTTAGCAGGCTGTGCCCCGGCTGCGGACGGCGAAGCGGATGAAAATGGCGAAGAAAAAATGATGCTAAGGCAGACCACTGGGGGGGCCACTGGGGGCTTTTACATTATGGCCTCAGGAGTGGCGGATTACCTGAACGGGAATGCGCAATCATTTTCCGTAACGCCCATAACCTCGGCCGGCGGGGGCGTCGATAATCTTCGCCGTATGTACCGTAAAGAGGCAGAACTGGGTTTTGCGTTGGCGAAAGACGTGTCTAACGCTTGGGAAGGGGTAGAGCCTTTTACAGAAGGTGAAATACGTAATGTGCAAATAATCGGGCCGGCTCGTATCACGATGGGTGCCCTTGTCACTACCCTGGAGTCCACAGGTATAAATGACTTTATGACTGACTTAAAAGGGAAAAGGGTATGCCCTGGTGGTGTCGGCGCTTCAGAGACGGTTTTGTTCGAGGAATTTTTGAAGTTAACCGGCTTATTGGATGATGTCAAAATAACGCACATGAACATCGAGGAGATGCTTGATGCTCTTAAGAACGGTGAGATTGATGTCTGTGTGCGTGGGGGGCCGACGGCAACACCCTGGCAAGGAATAGTTGAGCTGGAACTTACCCATAAGGCCAAGCTGCTTGATTTAGGCCCGGCGATGGATTCCATTGACTATTTTAAAACTAACCCTTTGGCAATGGATTTAACCATTGCTGCCGGAACTTATGACCGCCAAGATGAAGATATTAGGACCTACGGGGAACCGGGCTACTATATTGCTAGGGACGATATCCCGGAAGATGTCATCTATGAATTCTGCAAGCTGCTCTTCACTGAGGAAGCGGCACAGTTGTTAGATGATATGTGGCCGGGACATGAACTACGGGCAACGATCCTGCCGCCGTTATGTGTGCCGCTACATCCTGGTGCCGAACGGTTTTGGAAAGAACAAGGCGTGGAGATCCCAACACCCTTAAGGTAATAAAAAAGCGTAATGGGCGAAAAAACAATGTGGTTCCCAGCCGTGTAGCAGATAGCCCCCACAACCTGTGTGTGGCTACTATAAGGTCGGGATTGGGCTGGGTATTGAATTTTAAGAAGAGAGCGGGGCAGCATATGCCCCCTCCGCCTTGTTCGACACAAAAGTAGCAATGCACGCTTTAACAATGAAATCCTTAACGTTAATATTTCCTCGGGTTATTGGGGTTTGTATTGGAAGTCAGGAACCGCCACGGGTCTTGTTAAGGAAACTCCCGATGATATTTAAGAGCCGGGGCAAACGACAAAATTAAAGGGGGATAACCGTGGACCTCCGCAAGATAGGGCTATTAATAGTGACAGGTAATCCTAGAAGAGAACTCGATGGTTTTTGGGCAAGCTTGTATAAACTAATTGCTATCTCTCTAACTTTATTTATGTTATATTTGGCCGGACCAAACTTCCTCGGTATGCCATCGGTGGGATGGAAGAAAGGGGCCTTCATCCTGGCGATTTCAATAATGATTTTTTTAAGATATTCCCCCACCCGTAAGCCGCCGTCAAAAGCAGGTCCCAACGCCTTGGATATCGCCTTCGTGGCGGCTGCAATTCTTTCCTTTGCCTACTGGGCTTATTATTACGAACAACTAGTGCTAAGGAGCAGTAGTCCAATAGCGACTGATATACTGTTCGCTGTACTTGCGGTTGTTGTGTGTTTGGAAATGACCAGGCGTACAATGGGCCTGATTCTCCCCTTGATGGCCATAGCCAGCCTTTTATATGCAAGATATGGATTTTTAGTACCGGGCTTGTTCAAACACCCCGGTTACAGTTGGGCAACAGTGGTGTCTGAAATGTATTCGGTCCAAGGGATATTTGGCGTCGTATTTAATGTATCTCAAAACCATATTGCAATGTTTTTAATCTTTGGCGGCTTCCTCCTTGCTTTTGGTGCCAGGCAGTTCTTTGTGGATTTTCCCTACTCCCTTACGTCAGGTATGGTGGGTGGCCCTGCCAAGTGTGCGGTAGTGGCTTCAAGTTTTTTCGGAATGATCTCCGGCAGTGCCACCGCTAATGTTATGGCAACGGGAACGTTTACAATTCCATTGATGAAAAGAAATGGCTATCCGCCCCATATTGCCGCCGCAATTGAACCGACTGCGTCCACGGTTGGCCTCTATATGCCGCCAATTATGGGGGCCGGTGCCTTTCTCATTGCTGAATTTACCGGAATTCCATATCGTCACATCATGGCTATATCGGTGGCACCGGCCTTAATATATGCCGGCAGTGTGTTTCTGATTACCCACCTTGAAGCCCAGCGGGTGGGCATTAGTCGTATTCCGCCCGATGCAAGGGGTGATTGGAAGAAAACTCTGAAGGAGGGATGGTACTATCTGTTCACACCGCTGGCACTGTTGGTGGTTATTATGAAGGGATTATCGCCGGCGCGGGCGGTGTTCATATCATTAGTCATCTTAATCGCATCCTATTCCATAGCGGAGCTGGTCTTTAAAAGGGTTCCGCCGCGGAAATATTTACAGAACCTGAAAATAGCCGTGGCGCAAGGACTGTATGAAGGAGCCGATGCTTGTATCGGCATGTGTGCTGTGGTGGGAACGGTGGGAATGATTGTCGCCGTGGTGTTTTTTACCGGGGCCGGGGTTGCGTTCACATCGATGATTGTATCGAGCGTTAAAGGAATGCTTTTGCCTACACTTCTTATCACCTTTGTGGCTTGCTATGTGCTGGGGATGGGTCTTGTTGTCACCAGTGCTTTTATCCTGGTGTCGGTGATGGTGGTCCCTTCCTTAAGTGCCATTGGCGTGGATCCTCTGGTGGCAAACCTGGTTGCCTTTTGGTATGCATCCACTTCTAATATATCACCGCCGGTGTGCATGGCTGCTTTTGCCGCCGCTAATATAGCGGAAGCAGACCCCTACAAAACGGGATTTACAGCGCTAAAATACAGCGCTTATGTGATTTTACTGCCAATTACGTTTGTTTATACGGATATCCTCATGCTCAATGGCTTTAGTTTTGCAGCTTTAGTGGACATCGCATTCATATTCATATCGATTTTCCCATATGCCGGTGCCATTGTGGGATATTTTATGGGTCCCTTGAAGGCCTGGGAAAGGGTGGCGTTGTTGACTTCTTCAGTGTTGCTCATACACCCTCATCATCTTACAGGTGTAATGGGAGTGGTTGTATTTCTCCTGATGGGGCTTTGGCAAGCCAAAAAATTTGGTCTCAATGATGACAAAGGCTTGAAATGTCCGGTAGGACAATGAACAGGCAGGGGGCGGCTTGGTTAAAGACAGGATATGGATGGCAGGCCTGGGAGGACAGGAATGCCAGGCAGCATCCATCGTGATTGTGTCAGTAATGATGGCTAACCATTAGGGAAGGAACTACAATCTATTAAGGAGGGCAGAGCATGTAGCTAAAGAAGAGGTTTATTGCTAGCAGTGTCACCATGATGGGGTGCCGGGAATAAGCCTGAATACGGGCACGACTAAAAATGAGCATACAATTATTATAAAGGTGGGTTAAGAATGTTTGCTGAAGCTCGGGTTGTATATTTTCTAAACCAGTTCTTTGCCGGTGTAGGCGGTGAAGAAAAAGCTAACATTGGTCCACACATTAAGGAGGGTCTGGTTGGACCAGGACCATCGCTGCAGAAGGCGTTTGAGAACTATGGTAAAAATATTAATATAGTGGCTACTGTTTATTGTGGTGATAATTACATTGGGGAACAAACAGAGAAAGCTGTAGCTGAAGTAGTGGAACTATTGGCCGATCTAAAACCAGACTTAGTGGTTCTAGGACCTGCATTTGGCTCCGGAAGATACGGGTATGCATGCATGGAACTTGGAAATGCAATATCAAAACAAATGGATACATTCTGCCTCACGGCCATGTATTCGGAAAACCCTGGCATTGAGCTTTATAAGAAATATCAAAATGAGAAGCTGTTCTGCTTCCCGACCACCGACAAGGCCACCGGCATGGCGCGTGCTTTGGAAGAAATGGCAGCATTTGGTGTCAAGCTATTAAGCGGTGAACCCATTGGGCCGGCTGAGCTGGAAGGTTACGTCGGGCGTAATATTAGAGGACCTTGGATTGCTGAGAAGAACGGGGCAGAGCGTTCCATCGATATGCTCCTGGCCCGTATTCATGGCAGCCCCTTTTTGACTGAAATAGCTCTAAAAGATGACGATGATGCGGTGGCCCCTGCTCCGGCAGTGAAAGACATCACCACGGCTCAGATAGCCTTGGTTACCACAAGCGGAATGGTCCCTAAAGGTAATCCGGACAAGTTCCGACTAAGTGACAATTCGTTCTGGCGTCAATACTCCATTAAACAGCTGGATACTTTGGTTGCAGGAGAATGGTTTTCCACCCACGGCAGGTATAATACCTTTTTTGTCGATAAGAACCCTAATTTTGCCGTACCCCTAGATGTTGCCCGCCAGTTCGAACAGGAAGGAAGATTTGGCCGCCTCACCGACGATTACTACATTGTACCGGGGGCGTCGTCACAAATGGTTAATGCCATTCGGATGGGGGCGGAAGTTGCGGCTGACTTAAAAGAACGGGGTGTGAATGCGGTCATATTCACATCTACCTGAGGCAGCTGTACTCGCTGCGGGACAGCGATGGCAAAAGAAATTGAGCGTGTGGGCATTCCTGTTGCCCTTATTACAGCCCTAGAATTGCTGGCTTTGCATCATGGAGCAAATAGGGTAGTGAAAGGGGTAGCAATTCCCCATCCGTGTGGTGAGCCGGAAGCATCGGCTGAAGATGATCTGAAGGTCCGCAGAACCATAATCGACCTGGCGTTGGAGGCTCTGCAGACTGAGATTGTCGAACCTAAGGTGTTTGCACGGGACTTTGGTGTTTATACGGCTAAATTGTAAGGATTAGGGTTTGGTGTGGCCGGCTGAGTTCGGAGCCGATTATGGGAACTGCAAATGTTAAGGGAGGGTTATCCATGCGTTTAGAACTGGCAGACTATAAAGTTACCCGAATAGAGTTTGGGGCGCAAACCCGATTAAACGGAACAACTTTGATCATTAACAAGGAAGAAATCAAGGGGCTTGTGCTTTCCGATGCCCGCATAGCTGATGTGGATATACATTTGGTCGAGCGCGGAGAGAATACGCGAATTACACAGGTAAGAGATATTATTGAACCCCGAACAAAAGTGAACGGCGGGGGACAGGTTTATCCTGGTTTTGTTGGTTCGAGAGAATTGGTAGGTCAGGGTACGACTAATCGCCTGGCCGGAGCTTTAGTCATAGTTAGTGCAGGGGTGCCACATGATGAGGCCGGAGGAGGCCATAGGCAATTTAGCGATACAATCGTAGATATAAGCGGGCCTGGGGCGTTGACAGCCGCCAGCGATAGCGAAAATGTCGTGCTGGTGATAAAGGCAGACTCCAACTGTAGCTATATGGATTATGTCACCGCGATCCAGTCGGCTGGCCTTAAGGTGGCTAACAGGTTGGCTGGGACAACACTGGAACTTACCGCAGATAATGTGGAGTGTTTTGAATTGCCGCCGGTGGATCCTTCGTTGCCTAAAGTGGTTTATTTCCTGGGCGTGCATACCACTGCTCATGATCCACATCCGGGCACGACTTTTTACGGTTTACCCTTGCGTGAAGTGTTGCCCTTTTGGGTCCACCCCAATGAAATGATCGATGGTGCCTTCTTGTCCAAACCGATTATAGGAAGCCAGGCTTCCCATTCGGCTTATGAATGGGCTACCCACCCAGTAGTATTGAGTATGTGCCGCCGACACGGTAAGGACATCAATTTTCTCGGGGTAATCTTTCAAAGAATCCGTTATGAAACCATGGAAGGCAAAATTCTTGCTGCCACCCAAGCTGCTAAACTAGCCAAACAGCTAAATGCCGACGGTGCGGTCATCACCTGGTATTTTTCCGGGAATGCTTTCGTCGATGTTATGCTAACGACCCAAGCCTGTGAGCGCCAAGGTATAAAAGTCGTAACAATGACACCGGAATATAGCAATCTTACCGGCAAGGAGTATCCCCTAGTCTTTACCGTTCCAGAAGCTGTGTCTGTAGTCAGCACCGGCAATTGCCAGCGATTTCAATCGGAGGGCCCCATTAAGCTGCCGGCGGTAGATAAAGTAGTGGGCGCCGAGGAAATAAAACTTGATCCATCACCAGGGGCGCCAAAAATGTCCGCCTATGGCGAATTCGAAATATCCTACCTGTTGCGGCCACTGGTGGGGGCCATAGACAAATGGGGGGCAAGAAAGGTTACGACCCGAGAGTATTAAACCGCAGGTTGGAACATGAACGGGTATGGATGGACTGTGAGTGTGGTGTTATGCCAACGGGGATACTAGTTTATGCCGGCCGCTAATCAATTACCGATTAAAGGATGCCGGTGAGGTCAATTTCAGCTGGCGATGGGTATCGCGGTAAAACAGATAAAGCGGGTGCTTGTTGTGACTGATAATGCCGAGCTTGTGGTTTGGGGCATTCGGGGCCTGCCTGAGATCGAACCCGGAACAGACCTTGCGCAGTTAATATATTGTGCAATGGTGGGTCAAGGAACAAAGCTTTTATCCGGGGATATAGTGGTGATCACACAGAAAATAGTATCGAAGGCGGAAGGACAGGTGGTCCGCTTGTCAGATGTTGAACCATCGCATTTTGCCCTGGAAATCGGAACCCGGTATGGGAAAGACCCCCGGCAAGTGGAAGTGGTGCTAAGAGAGGCGAAAAGGATTGTGCGCATGCGGGGTGGTCTACTCATCACCGAAACCAAACACGGGTATATTTGTGCGAATGCCGGCGTGGACAACTCAAATGTGGAATCAGGGTCTGTTACGCTTTTGCCGCAGAATCCAGATTTATCCGCTTTGCGGATGAAGGAAAGGCTTGAGGCCTTGTTAGGCCTCAAGCTGGCGGTAATTATATCCGACACCTGGGGCAGGCCCTGGCGCTCTGGTATTGTTAATTTTGCCATCGGATCGGCAGGCATCAACCCAGTGCTTGATTACGCCGGGCAAAAAGATCAATTTGGCTACGAGCTAAAGGTGACAAAGATTGCAGTTATTGATGAAATTGCCGCACTGGCAGAATTGGTGTGTGGAAAGTTGGACAACACGCCGGTAGCAATAGTGCGGGGCTATAAGTATGAACCAAGCGATTTGGGGGCAGCCAGCCTATTGCGGCCGCCGGACCAGGACTTGTTTTATTAAAGCCAACCACCGCATAGTTCCCCACCGGCATTTTTGTTGGCTGGATAGGTGATTTTAAGTCTCCAATATGCTATTTCGAACTTCATCAGGCCTTTAACGCCGGTGGGCTGCTCTGGCCATGGAGATATAGATAGCGGTGGATGGGAAAGGGGTAACGCTGATGAAATTTGGAGTCGGTATTATGGGGTCGCTGGCGACTTCTGACTTCGTTCAATACGTTAAGGAAATAGAGAGTTTGGGCTATGATAATGCTTGGATTGCCGATGAAAGATTTTGGCGGGACCCATACGTTTCCATGACAGCTTGTGCGCTGAATACAAATAAACTTACCATCGGGACTTCGGTTACCAATCCTTATACACGCTATCCCGCAATTACTGCCGCTGCCATGGCCAGCGTTGATGAAGTCTCCGCCGGCCGGGCAGTTCTGGGGATAGCGGCCGGAGGTTCCAACCATCGGATGTTGGGGATAAAGAGGGAAAAACCAGCCTTGGCAGTGCGGGAAGCAGTGACAGTTTTTAGAAGACTGTTAGCAGGGGATAAGTTTACATTTGAGGGAAAGGTTGTTCAGGTTTACGAGGCTGAAATTGATTTTACCCCCCTAAGATCTAAAATACCGGTCTATATTGCGGCGCGTGGACCTTTAATGCTGCGACTGGCAGGGGAGATTGGTGATGGAGTAATTATCGGAGGTTTCACTTCCGCGGAGGGCATCAAATATGCCCTTAGCCATGTCCAAAAAGGAGCAGAAAAGGCAGGAAGATCGATTGCTGATCTTGAAATCGTCGCCTGGTTATATGCTTCTGTAAGCGATGACGATCCCGGCAGTGCCAAAAGAGCGGTAAGCGATCTGGTTATGATTTCCATTATCAACTCCCGGCCTATTTTATCTGAGATTGGAGTGGAGCTGCCAGACAAGCTGAAGAGGGCCCTGCAAAAGAATGACTGGCGGCAGGACTATGAATATATGCCGGAATACATTGAGGCCTTGCCGCAAGAGTTAATTGATCAATTTTCCCTTGCCGGAACGGTAGACGATTGTATTTCCGCTGTCCGTCGGATTGCCAGCCTGGGCGTGGATCAGTTGGCTATTTTACCGTTTCCTCCAACGGGGAAAAGCAACCGGGATGTTGTTGCAACGTTCAAACGGGAAGTGGCGGCCAGGGCATTTCCTCACCTCTAGGGTTGCTCATGGCAAGGCCGGCGGTTATTCTCCACTAAGTGGGTTTATGAATAACGGCTGACAAACCCAACGAACGTGGCCAAACCATAGGTTGCGGAAACAATTCGAGGAGGTGTTACCATGATAAAACCTAAATTTGGTGTGGGCATACCTACGGGAACAGAAGGATTAATGTATCCGATACCTTTTGCCAAAGCAAGGGATAATATTAGGATTGCCAGGGTAGCCGAAAAGCTTGGGTACGATTCTGTTTGGGGTAATGACCACATTTCCACCCAACATTACGTCCGGGCTGAATTTGATTGCGCACCCAATTACTACGAACCTCTACTTACCCTGTGTGCCATTGCCGAGAATACCGTGAGCCTGAAGGTCGCCACTGCTTTGCTGGTGGTTCCTTTTCGGCATCCGGTGATGATAGCCAAGGAGTTAGCAACTTTAGATCATTTGTCCAATGGCAGGCTGATAGTCGGTGTCGGCATCGGAGCCTATCGAGAGGAATTCGAAGCCATGATGGGAAGAAAGGCCACAGCAATCAATCGGGGCCAAATGCTTGACGAGAGCCTAAATGTTTTGTCCAGCATATTTGAGGGGGAAAGCGTTTCCCATCGAGGCCAATATTTCGACATTAATGAAGTGCAATCGTATCCAAAACCAATCCAAAATCCATTTCCTTTTTATATCGGAGGAAATTCACCCAAGGGTTGGGAAAGGACAGCGCGGTTTGGCCAAGGCTGGATTCCCGCCGTTCTAACACCAGACGAAATACGACTTGGGGTAGCCAAAATCCATCAGTATTGCGCCAAACAAGGTCGCGATCCTAAAAACCTGGAAATTGCACCCCAACTGTCAGTGTCCATTGGTAAAACCCGCGAGGAAGCCATGGATAAGTTTTGTCGGTCTCAGCTATTTCAGCATATGGAATCCTTAAAAAAATCAACGCTAAGGGACCAAGATACAAGTCGGTATGAAGACCGCAATCTAATTGGTACGGCGGACGATATCAGGTTGCAGATAAATGCCTATTTGGAGGCTGGCGTAACAACTTTTTCAGCGCTTTTATTTGCTGTGGATACCATTGACGAAATGCTGGAATCAATGCAGCATTTTTCAGAAGAGGTTATGTCCAAATTATAGTGGCGGAGGGATACAGTATGTGCCGGTTCGTTGAATTTAAAAATAGAAGAATACAAGCGGCGCTGGCAAAGCATAATCTAACAGCCCTTATAGCATCATTGCCGGAGAACATTGATTATCTGAGCGGATATAAAAGTATTGGCCATGAAATCTTAAATCGAACGCAGCTTTTTTCGCTATATCTGGCCGGGGAAAACTGTGCAGCTCTCGTTATACCAACTGCTGAAGTCCCAACGGCTGTAGAGCGTTTGCCTAAGATGGAGAAGGTGTGTTTTGGTGATTTTACCTTTGCCACTCCTGCCACCGGGATGGAAACAATCTTAGCCATTATCAACGACCGGGAAGAAGATAGCTTCCAGGCCTTGGTAAGAACGTTGACAGCGGGCGGGATTAAAAATGGACGTGTTGGTGTAGATGAAGGGCGGATAACGCCACAACTGTGGCAAGGGCTGGCAGAGGCGCTGCCCGGGGTAGAATTTGTACCTGCGGCTGACATCTTTTATGAAATACGGGCGATTAAACACCAAGCTGAGATTGACAACCTGGAGCAGGCGGCAGAAATTGCTGAACAGGCACTACTGTCCCTTTTGCCCACTATTACAGTTGGTACTACAGAGCTAGAAATGGAACGGGTTTTCATGGAGGAAGTCGCGAGTAGGGGGGGCAAACCCTATTTTAATGTTATGACTGTGGATGAGCGGAGCGCCTTTGTGGATACAATTAGCACCAATCAGCCGGTGCAAGACGGATCCGTCCTCAGATTCGATTTCGGCTGCATTTACAAGGGATATTGTTCTGATCTGGCCCGAACAGCGGTTTTTGGTGGCGGTGATGGGAAAGTGCACCGTTATTATGAAGCCATTTTAGCCGGGGAAGATCAGGCTATCAAACAGCTATGCCCAGGCATAAGTGCTGAAGAGATTTTTCGGATTGCTGTCAATGAAACTAAAAGGGCGGGAATAGCACATTATGACCGGCATCATTGCGGTCATGGCATCGGGCTTGAAATATATGACCACCCCTTGATAGCACCCGGGGTGAAAACACCGTTAGAGGTTGGGATGGTGCTTTGTATCGAGACACCTTATTACGAATTGGGCTGGGGTGGCATCCAGGTGGAAGACACGATTGTTATCACAGAACAAGGAGCCCGGTTTTTAAGCAAATCCAGCCGAGATTTAATTCGGCTGGGCTAATAATGTTGGTCCCACACTTGGGCGGCTTGGGACGAAAAGGGGAGCTAAGATGAACTATATTAACAGTATTACTGAAGCGATTGGACAGACGCCTTTATTGAAACTGAATAAAATTGGCCGCGATCTTGGGGCAAATGTGTTTGTGAAACTTGAGCATCTCAATCCAAGTGGGAGCTATAAGGATCGAATGGCGTTGTCAATGGTGGAAGCGGCCGAAAAAGGACTTACTTGGAATGGGAAAACCCTGCCCCCAAAGGGTACGGTGGTGGAAGCGTCAGCAGGTAATACGGCGCCGGCTGTGGCCATGGTTTGTGCAGCCAAAGGCTATAAAGCAAAGCTGGTGCTATATCGGTATCAGTTTGACGGCGGTAAGACCAGTGCCAGAATGAAGATTGTCCAGGCATTTGGGCCTGAGGTACGGATTTCCAGCGAACCAACCTGCTATCTTAGTGAAGAGGAATTAGAACAAATTTTTAGGCAGCATCCCGATATGAATCGCGACCTCCCCCATGTCTTGGCCGCTAAAATGGACTGCTTCTTGGCTGATGAAAATGATCCAAAGTGTGTTTGGGTGGACCAGATTTATAATAAGTACAACTATGTCGGGCAAATGGAAATGGGCCGCGAAATTTATGATCAGCTTGATGGCAAGGTGGATGCCATCGGCTGTTCTGTTTCGGCCGGCGGCAGCCTTTTTGGTATCTGCCGTGGGCTTGAAGAGAAGGGGCTGCGGGTGCCCATTACCTTTGGTGCGGTGCCGGAGGGCAGCGAACATTATTTCGAACTACAAAAAAGTGAGAGCAACCGAGGAGAGTTCAAGCTTTCTGATGTCCAGCCTAAAATTTGCCAGCTGATGGGGCTAAAAAAATGGGTTTCAGAAGAGCCCATTGTGAAAGTGATGATGGACGCCGGATATCCCGATAAGTTTTTCCTTGTTAGCGATGAAGAAGCCAGAAACATGGCCAACCGTCTCTGTCAAGAGGAAGGCATTTATTGTGGCATGTCATCCGGAGCCAATGTTGCTGTGGCAATGAAAATAGCCCGCAGGCTTGAACCGGGCAGCAACGTTGTTTCGGTTATAGTTGATCGCCGTGATCGCTACTTGTCCGAGTATCCGGACGATAAATATGTGGTCTAGCCATTATCGTTCACTGACCCTGTACTGGTGGAGATTCGGCTCTGCTCATTAGGTTATAAGCCTAGCTCGGTAACTATGCTGGCAGCAGGTACAGGAAAAGGATCAAGAGGACTGTTGAAAGGGGGTGGGCTGTTTGCAGTTGGCAGAGCCGTCCCCCTAGCCGGTGGGGCCGGATAAGGCCATAGATACAATCAGGGAAGGAGAAATGCCCCATGGGGTCTTTGTCATCGGTGGATCCGAAGATCGCAGAATGCATTAAACACGAAAAGTTACGCCAACAAGGGCAGCTCGAACTCATTGCCTCTGAAAACTTCGTCAGCAAAGCGGTTTTGGAAGCACAGGGATCGGTGCTGACCAACAAATATGCAGAGGGTTACCCTGGGCGCCGCTATTATGGGGGTTGCGAATTTGTCGACATAGCGGAAGAATTAGCGCGGCAACGGGTTTGCAAGTTATTCGGTGCCGAACATGCCAATGTCCAGCCCCACTCCGGGGCACAGGCTAATACGGCTGTGTTTTTTGCTGCCTTGGAGCCTGGTGATACCATACTGGGCATGCGTCTTAGTCATGGAGGGCATTTGACGCACGGGCATCCGATAAACTTGTCCGGCAAATGGTTTAAAGTTGTGGACTATGGGGTGGATGAGAAAAGCGGTCGTATAGACTACGATGAGGTTCGTGCAATTTCCCAACGGGAGAAGCCACGAATGATTATTGCTGGCGCCAGTGCCTATCCCCGAACGATAGACTTTGAAATCTTTGCTTCCATAGCCCGCGATGTAGGGGCTTATTTCATGGTGGATATGGCCCATATAGCTGGTTTGGTAGCTACGGGGCTTCATCCCAGTCCGGTGGAAGTGGCTGATTTTGTGACTAGCACGACCCACAAAACATTACGGGGGCCAAGGGGCGGGATTATTCTTTGCGCTGATGACCAAGCGGCCGCTATAGATAAGGCTGTATTCCCAGGTATTCAGGGTGGCCCGCTGATGCATGTTATCGCTGCCAAAGCCGTGGCTTTTAAAGAGGCATTAACGCCGGAATTCAAGCAGTATCAGCTTCAAACCCTGGCCAATGCCAACGCCCTTGCCCAAGGACTTATTAGGCGCGGTTTCTGCCTTGTATCGGGTGGTACCGACAATCATTTGTTGCTTATGGACTTAAGGCCACAGGGGATAACCGGCAAGGATGCAGAGGCGCTGCTGGATGAGATAGGAATTACAGTTAATAAAAATACTATTCCCTATGATCCTGAGAGCCCCTTTGTTACCAGCGGGCTAAGGCTGGGTACACCGGCGGTGACATCGCGAGGCCTAGAAGAAGCCGATATGGATGAAATTGCTGATATAATTGCCGAGGCATTGACAAAATGGGGCGAGAGTGGACTGAAGGAAAAATTGGAAAAACGGGTCAAGGACTTATGTGCCGCCCACCCGTTATATTGAGTGCCAGGGACAAGGATCCACTGCAGCAAAGCCCAGCCGGCTTTTTTCAAAGAACTGTGCTCTGCGACGGTGGATCCCGGTCACTGTCAGCACCCTCCGATCTGGTCCCCTTATAATGGATCAACTGCAGGGGTGGGATGGTTTAGGGGTGTGGCAAGGGCCGGTCTACAATAACAGGCCATTTTATATTGCAACTTTCTTGCTTTTACTAAAGGGGGCTTGTCTGACAGGGGGAGGCTTGGGAGCAGAAAAGGGCCTTCGTTATTTCAGCCAGAGCTTTTTTGCGGAAAAAATTTTACCTGATCCGGTTTTCCTCGGGCGCGATGCGCCCTTTCTTATTGGCCCTCAGGGCGGCGAGGGTTAGCAAGGGATGGTTTTAATTGGATTTGGGTAGCGGCTGCGATTAAAAACAGTCGTGAAAACATTTGACAAAAGAGCGGACCATTTCATTGTTACTGTAATATTGAACCCGGTAAGAGAGGATAATGGACATTAATTCTTCAAAGCCGTCAATGATGCAAAGGGTAAGGGGATCTTTTACCGGCTGATATTTAAGCATGGATTCCATAGCAAAGGTAAAGCCCATGCCACACCCCACCAAGGTCAAAGCGGCATTGAGGTTTGGAACCCGAACAATATTCGGCGCACTGGCGGACAAAGTTTGGCGGGAAATTGAGCGGATATGGCTGTCCCAAAATGAACTGGTGGTAAAAAATTGCTCTTGAACAATTGTTTTCAGATCGATGGCAGCTAGACCCAAACCATATTCATTGACTGCACTTACTTGGTGCAGTAGGGGATGGCAGGGTGATCCCACCAACAGTATCCGCTCTCGGGCCACCAGGTCATTTTTAAATTCTGATCCCAGCTTTGGTTTAGTCAACACGCTTATGTCCACAGTATTGGTAGTTAGCATTAATGATAGCTCTTTTGTGGTGCCGCCGCTGATTTGCACCTCAATAGCCGGGTACTGATCAACGAAAACCGGTAGAAATTTAGGCAGGATATAAGCCCCGATTTCAGTGGGCACACCAAAACATAGTTTACCCGCCTGTTGCCCCTTAATGTTATGAAATTCGGTACGCATCTTATCAGCCAGCAACAGGAACTCTTTGGCATAGGAAACGAACCGCTTGCCAGCCAGGGTTAAGCCCAGGGGTACAGTGGTTCGGTCAAACAGTTCTACCCCATGGCGCGCTTCCAGAGCGTTGATATAGCGGCTGAGGGAAGATTGGGCAATGTACAGTTCCTGGGCCGCCTTGGTAAAACTTCGGTGCTTGGCCACTGCCAGCACGTATTCAGCGTCCTTTGGTTTCATTGTAGCACCTCCATCACTGAACTTGGGGACCAATGGGAAAATATTTTTAGCCTTGACCACTAGAAAGCAGAGCCAACATCTAATTTAATCGATGCCGCCACTTATTATATCATATATGTTATAAGGCAGGTGGCATGTTTTGTATTTGACACCGGAAGCTACGACAGTATAATGGGATAGAGATCGGTATCAGCTATCCCCGGAAAAGTGCGGTACTACAGGATTAATCTGGGCTTATTGCTATTTAAACCAATTGAAAAAAGACCGTGAGCATATTATTGATAGTTTTATTTGAGCCGCGGTTAATGTAGGCATTATCGCTTTTGGATCAAGTAATACTGGAGGTACCCCTAGGGGACTATCGCTGACAAGGGGGGTAGTGAAGCAGACAGGCAGGTGCAAAGGGGATGGCAACTATTTAAGGAGGGAACATCA